>NZ_JADBVM010000287.1:0-3971 GCF_020244875.1 Microcystis sp. M44BS1 | reverse complement strand
TTTTTGTGGGGTTTCCTTGGGTCTATAGTTGGGTTTCCTTACGTCAACCCAACCTACAAGAGAGCGTGTAGGGTGCGCTCTTCGTTAGCGTAACGCACCAATCCCAGTTAGAAACCCAACAGCCAACACCTCAATCCGTCTGAATAGGCGATCGCTTCTCATGGCTTTTTGTGGGGTTTCCTTGGGTCTATAGTTGGGTTTCCTTGCGTCAACCCAACCTACAAGAGAGCCTGTAGGGTGCGCTCTTCGTTAGCGTAACGCACCAATCTCAGTTAGAAACCCAACATTCTTAACGACATTGGTGTGGTGGGGTTTCGCTCAAGCGTCGCTAATATTTGACAGAAAAAAGTTATTATTGCTCAACCCAACCTACTGCTTAAGTCACTTGTGTTGGCAAAATTAAAGTCTATCCCGTGTTTTTTGATATTGATGTTGTTCTTTCGATCATCTCACTCAATGTTGGGTTGGTTTGGTGTTAAAATTGGTTTAGGTCTGTCTTAATTGATCAAACTTAGCAAGACAATGAATACTTCGACCACTTTTCAAGAAATCGCTGCCGAAATTCAATTATTTAATAATATTGAACAAAAAGAGCAATTTATTTTTGTAGTGGGTGCTTTAGTTTCTCGTATCATCAGTCTTCATAAAGCTGCAGAAGTCATGGAAATGGATACAGAAATGTTCTTGAAAATTTTAGAATTAATGGCAATAGATTTTTCTTATCCTACTATGGAAGACATAGATAGGGAAAAAAATTGGTAATCTCTATGAAAATTGTTTTCAATTCTTCTCCTTTACTCTTTTTGTCTCGGTTAGGCTTTTTAGAAAAATTCCTAGATTCTAATGATAATTTTTATTTATCGTATGACATATTTTTTTCTCCGAATTACTCATAATCTCATTTTAACCGTTCAGGGGGTGGTTGTCAAGCCGCCATTAGTATTGATTCTGTGGAAGGACTCTCCTGGGGTAGTATAAATGTAGAGGGAGAAACATTACCTCTCCAGATGCGAATCGCCGAGCGCCATCAATTCCAGGATTAGATTCCAAGGTAGCAGGCCGTAGCTTGAAAAATTCGCTAATATATATATAATTAACTTGATCAGATTATTTATAAAGTCTGTTTAACAGCTAAAGCTAATAAAGTTGATTTTGAAGCCGATGACTAAAGAGCTACTCATAGAAATCAATCGAGAAGGAAACATCGAACTTCCTCCTGAAGTTCAAACCCGCCTCAACCCAGGAGATAAATACATGATTTCCCTGACGGAAGACTCCATCATTCTCAAAAAAGTTCATCAAGATAAAGTCAATTTAGAGCAATTCTTTGAGCGACTAGAAGCAATGGAACCAGATGCCAATCAACCGACTCTGGCTGAGATTAGCCAGATGATTAAAGAAGCTCGCCAAATTAGACGCGCCAACTCATGAAAGTTGTTCTAGATGTCAATGTTTGGATTTCAGGATTGTTGTGGGGAGGAGTTCCAGGTAAAATCCTTAAATTAGCTAAAAATCAAAGAATTACAATCTTTGCCTCCCAAAAGATCTTAGCTGATATAGAAGATACATTAGAACGACCCAAACTCCAATCTCGAAAACAATATTGTGGATATACAACAGCATACCTGATGACTATCGTTCAAGAACTTATACAACCTTGTGTTGACAGACTACTAGAAGTTCCTCAACTTAGAGATCCAGATGATGCTGTTATTTTAGCGAGCGCTATAGTTATTCAAGCAGAAGTTATTATTACAGGAGATTTAGATTTACTAACATTACATGACTTTGAAAATATCCCCATCATTACTCCCCAGGAATTTCTTAGTCGCTACTTTAATGAGTAGAGAAGAGGAGTAAGGTAATTAATTGACGATTTAAACCGGGAGAAAAGAGAAGTTTGACCGACAATAATTGCTATGATTACTGTAGGATTTAAAAAAAGCGATCGCTATTTCGATACTCTTATTTTTTTGTTGGGTTTCCTTACGTCAACCCAACCTACAAGAGAGTCCTTTTTGTTGGGTTGAGCGAATCAATAGGTTAAAGAAAACCTCTCAATTTTAGGGGAAAGGGAAACCCAACAGCCAACACCTCAATCCGTCTCAATAGGCGATCGCTTCTCATGGCTTTTTGTGGGGTTTCCTTGGGTCTATAGTTGGGTTTCCTTACGTCAACCCAACCGACAAGAGAGCGTGTAGGGTGCGCTCTTCGTTAGCGTAACCCACCAATCCCAGTTAGAAACCCAACAGCCAAAACCTCAATCCGTCTGAATAGGCGATCGCTTCTCATGGCTTTTTGTGGGGTTTACTTGGGTCTATAGTTGGGTTTCCTTGCGTCAACCCAACCTACAAGAGAGCTTGGCACAAACCGACAGAATTGTAAAAGTTAGGGTCGTTAAAAAAAGCTGGGATTATCATTAAAGTAGTCCGAATCGTGATCCTGATTTTATGTCCCAGAAAAACGAAATTCTTCCCCTGCTGTTGACGGTTATGGTGACATCGGCACTTTTAGGAGGAATTGCTTGGTGGTTGCTCAACAAAACCTTTCCCAATCTCAATGATCGATCTAATTCTTCCTCCTCGAATAATCAAATTTCTGAAACTTTAGGTGCAGTTAAAAATGTCCCAGAAGGATTATTTAACTACGGGGGAAGTACCACTTGGGCCCCGATTCGCAAGGAAGTGGACTTTATTATCCAGCAAGTCTGGCCGAAATTTCGCCTCGTCTATACCGATCCCACTGCGGGAACCCCCGGCACCGGCAGCGGTATTCGGATGTTAATCGAGAATCAATTGGCTTTTTCCCAAGCATCTCGATCGCTCAAAGATGAGGAAATACAACGCGCTCAACAACGGGGATTGACTTTAAAAGAGGTTCCCGTGGCTATCGATGGAATTGCGATCGCAGTTCATCCCGATTTACCAGTTTCCGGTCTAACAATTACCCAGTTAAAAGATATTTATACAGGAAAAATTCGCAATTGGCGGCAAGTGGGCGGACCTAATTTAGCCATTATTCCCTATTCCCGACGCAAGGAAGATGGGGGAACCGTGGAATTTTTTATCGATCAGGTTTTAGAAAAAGCCGATTTTGGGGATAATATTCAGTACGTTTATAGCACGACTCCCGCTCTCAGAAAAGTTTCCCAAAATCCGGGAGGAATTTACTATGCTTCTGCACCGGAAGTAGTTCCCCAGTGTGGAATTAAAACTTTACCCCTTGGTAAAAGCGAAAATAAATTAGTTGCCCCCTATCAAGAACCTTCGATCCCGTCTTTCCAATGTCCCCAGAAGCGTAATCAACTGAATGAACTAGCTTTTCAAAAGGGAGAATACCCGATCACCCGTCGTCTTTTTGTTATTATCAAACAAAATGGTCAATTAGACGAACAAGCGGGGGAAGCTTACGCTAATTTACTATTAACCGATCAAGGACAGGAATTAATTAAAAAAGCCGGTTTTGTTCCCTTGAGATAATTTAACTAAACTTCTACAAATCTAGGTTAAAGTGAATTTGAGCAATTTTCATGACAACGTTTTTCATACTGAGTGTGCGCTTGATTGGGCGCATCCAGAGGACTGCTACTCCCAGTTTTGTCCAGATTTTCGGCTATCCCGTCGAAATCATCCCTCAGTGCGAACGATTTTTACCGAACAAGCAGGGCATCGATGAAAGTGGGATTTACATCTTCTGTCGCTACTATCCCACCTATGTGCAACTGGCAGTAGTAGCCAACAACCCCGACGAGCAAGCCATCCGCGCCCAATACCTGCGTCATCAGAAATTTTGGGTCTGAAACCCCGTCGTTCTACGACGGCTTGAATGTGTTAATATAGTGGTGGTCAATGACCCACCCGTGACGATGGATTCAGACAGCCTAACGAGCGAAGTTCAGTACAACTGACGGCGCAGACAAATCGGTAGACCGGGAAAAGAGGATAGGGCAATGGGAACCCTCCACCCCTAGA
>NZ_JADBVM010000286.1:0-3360 GCF_020244875.1 Microcystis sp. M44BS1 | reverse complement strand
TTTCTCGGCTGGTGAGAGAGAGTCTATCTTTCTCTAAAAAAATGGAGAATCACGTTGGGGCTGTTTGGTATTTTATCCATGACTACAACGCACAGCAAAGCAAAGGATTAAGCCGCCATCACTACTACCGAATCACCACCAACTCTTAACTCGGCAGAAAAAAGGTAGTATAAGTGGCGAATCGACAACAATTAGGTCGGACTTACCCCATGAAAACCAAAAAACTGACACCCCGCAATGCTGCTCCTGTGCAACGGGAAAATACCGCTACCGTCTCTCGTGATGGTAATGCGATTGCGCCCAAGAAATTCGGCCAAGTGCCTTGTGCCTGCACCAACACACCTTTTGCGGGAGACGACCCAGAGTAATCCACCCGATTCTAGCACGAACCTCAAAAAGTGTCAAAAGTCTTTTTCTCCTTGCCAGGGCGCACGGTTTGCCTCAAGGAATTGACGTACAACCCTAGTCAGTGGCTTTCGGATACCTGGCACTCTTGCCGATAGGTATTACCTAAACGAGACTTAGATTTTTGGGGATGAGTGCTAGAACTTTGTTTCGAGAGATGAACCCCTGCCAATAGCTTACTACCCCAGGGTTATCGGGTTGAGGTTTTCTCATTAGATCTATGATCTACTATTATTTTAAAGTAGCTGACATACGATAAAAAATTGGAATACAAGGGAAAAATTTTTATGGAAACTGTTGACAAAATTCAATTAAACCCCGTCTAACTCGAAACCTATAATTTTTAGATCTCCTATTGGGTAATCCCCCTAAATCCCCCTTCAAAAGGGGGATTTATTCCTAGAAGGTATTTCAAAAAACTACAGTTCCCACAATGGACGCGGTTTAAAAGCTAATTTACTGACTCAATTAATCGCAAATCACCAAATTAAAGAGATACCTGTAAGAGGCATTCTCCTATCACAACTAATAAGCGGTAAACCAAGGTGAAAGGCTGTAGCGGCAATTATTCTGTCAGGTAAATCAGGTACGGCAGTTCGTAATACGGTCGCCAAAACATTGACAACCTCGGCAGTCAAATCAGCTAAGATAAACCCACTATTACCAGCTAATAACTCTGCATCTAATTGAGATTTTAGTTCAGGTGCAATACGTCCTTTTTCTTGCAGATAAATTATCTCTATTAAACAGATAGTTGGAATATAAATGACAATTTCACCGCGATCGCATTGTTCAAATGTTTGGTTAGCCGCAGAACTCAAGCGTGGACTATCCTCTCAATACCAAATCAAAGCATGAGTATCGGTCACTGCATCACTCATCAAATATCCTCACGAGGAAAGTTAGCTCCTATCTGTTGTTTTACATCAGCGATATCTGCATCACTGATGTTGGCACCTCGCCATAATCCCCGCAAAGATTTACGAGGTTGATGGGTAGTAACCGCTAACTGTTGTTTAATATCAGGAGTCACTTTTTCAATTAGACGTACTTTGTCTAGAGGAGAAAGCTGTTTGACTATCTCTAAGGCATCTTCTAGAGTAACAACTCTTGTCATCTTTTTAGACCTCAAGAAATAATGAGAATAACTTTCTGATTACATATCATCTTACAACGAATTTGAATCTTGGATCAAAAGGTTAAAATTCTCACAAAAATATTGACAAGTGCTGATCTAAGCTTAACAAAAACTTAACAAAAATTCCCTGAAAAACTATTGACTCGGCAGAAAAAAGGTAGTACTACTGGAATCAATAACAATTAGGTAGGAATTACCCCATGAAAACTAAAAAACTGACACCCCGCAACGCTGCTCCTGTCCAACGGGAAAATACCGCTACCGTCTCTCGTGATGGTAATGCGATTGCTTCCCATATTTTCATATTTTTACTTACTCCTTTTGCGGGCGACGACGCGGAGTAGTCCCCATAATTCTAACACTCACCTCAAAAAATGTCAAAAGTCTTTTTCTCCTTGCCAGGGCGCACGGTTTGCCTCAATGAATTGACGCACAATCCTTGTTAATTCAGGGCTTTCGGATACCTGGAACCCGGGGAGAAGCTTCTTGAGCAGGGGAGAGAGGGAGCGGGGGAGTACAGGTTTTTGCTCTTCTGTTGTCTCCCTTTTCCTTGGCTCACGAGTGCTAGAAGATTTAGATTCAGGGAGATGAACCTGTCTATCTCGCAGTTTGTCCAAAATCTGTTAAAATTATAAGATGCTAAAAAGTCTGCTACCGTCTCTCATGATGGTAATGTGATCGCCCCCCAGTCATGGTGGGCGGAATGGGATTTCAAGGAATCGACTCCCAATCCTAGTCAGTTCGGAGCTTTTCGGCATCGGGGTTTGAACAAGGCGAGACTTAGATTTTTGGGGGTGAGTGTTAAAATTTTATTAGCATTATCATTTGGTGGGAAACTTTAAATATGAATGTCCAACTAATTGAAAAATCCAATCTCAGTGATAAAGCTAATGTCATTGATGAACAGCGTTTGCTCTTACCTAGTCATTACAGTTGGCAGCAGTTTCTGGGCTTAGAAATGTGGTTAGCAGATACATCTGGTTTGCGAATAACCTATTTAGACGGCAATATAGAACTTATGACATTAGGAGAAACTCACGAAGGAATTAAAAGTATTTTAAGGTTTTTGTTAGAAGTTTATTTTATTGAAAAAGGAATTAGATTTTTTCCTGTTGGTAGCGCGACTCGGCGAGATGAAGCTAAAGATGTTTCTTTTGAACCTGATGAGTCTTACTATTTGGGAGAAAAAAAAAGTTATCCTGATTTAGCAATTGAAATTATTGTTACCAGTGGGAATCTGAATAAACTAGAGAAATATAGTCGTTTTGCTATTCCTGAAGTTTGGTTTTGGCAAAATAATCAATTATTTTTATACCACTGGCAAGAATCGGGTTATATGCAGATTTATCGCAGCGAACTTTTACCAGACTTAGATGTAGATTTATTATTAAAATGTTTACAAATACCTGATATTTTAGAGGCAAGACTTGAGTTATTAAAAGGAATTAGCCAGAGTGAGTAAGTGGGCTTAATTGTTAGATAGTGGAACAGGCTTCCAGCCTGTGGACGGGCAAGATGCCCATCCCACATTTTATATTTAATTGCAACCAGCTACTTTTGGCAGGGAGAAGCTTCTTGAGCAGGGGAGAGGGGGAGCGGGGGAGTACAGGTTTTTGCTCTTCTGTTGTCTCCCTTTTCCTTGGTTCACGAGTGCTAGAAGATTTAGTCAATGCTAATTAAAAGGTCGGGGGTTGTCTTTGACTTCTCTTGGTCAAAAATTAGAGTTTTCAATAAGTCCCCGATTGATGTTCTTAACAGTAAATCGCTTATTTTAAGTAGCTGGTTATAATTAAATTTAAAATGGATTTTAGGTTCGA
>NZ_JADBVM010000285.1:0-61175 GCF_020244875.1 Microcystis sp. M44BS1 | reverse complement strand
TTTTCTAACACTTTCTGGTATAGTTCACTTATCATTTTCGTTATTTAGGTCATATATGGTAAATATGACTTATCTTTTTTTGGAGTCTGTATCTGTATTCCATGCTACATAAGCTTTTCGGCTTGCTTGTCCCCCTGTCAGGTCAACTTTCTGTATGACACTCCCTGGGGTAAAGATATGGGTCAACCATCTGTATATCTGATCGCCAGAAGTTTTCCCCATATCACGCCCAAAAGCTTGTTAGCCAGATTAGCATATTACCAAAAACCTTGTTGGCTCTCTTATTTTTTGTTTGATAAGTTTAACTTACATAGGATCGATCGATCTTTGTGTCCTTTGTGTCTTTGTGGTTCGCTCCACCCCCTCGCTAGGAGTAATGTATCTTAGAATACATTTTACCCACCAAACCTGGGAGAGCCGTTTTCAGTTCACCGATTACTGATGACTGTTTACCGATCACTGAACAAACCCCACACCCCACCTCTCCGAACATTTGTCAAGACTCCCAGCGAAAAATCCGCGTTTGTTCACACAGCTTAATTAAGAGTTGTAACTTTTAATGAACAGGAAGGGAGTCTAGGGCTGAGAGCTTGCTATAGTGAATCCTAGCCGTTTTTTCACGGCTCGTCATTATCATCTCAGAGCCTTTACTCGTCTCAATCATCATCCCAGAGTAAAATCAATAATCCCTATGGTCAGCACGATCCAAAAACCAGAATTCGAGGAAATCCGTCCGGGTATAAAAGTTCCCGCTAAAGAAACGATCCTCACTCCCCGCTTCTATACCACTGATTTTGAAGCGATGGCGGAAATGTCGATCGCCGCTAACGAGGAAGAACTGAAAGCGATTTTAGAGGAATTCCGTACCGATTATAACCGGCATCACTTCGTTCGCAATCAAGAATTCGATCGCTCTTGGGAGCATATCGATGGCGAAACTCGTCGCTTATTCGTGGAATTTCTGGAAAGATCCTGCACGGCCGAATTTTCCGGCTTTCTTCTCTACAAAGAACTCGGCAGACGTTTAAAAAACAGAAATCCCCTCCTCGCAGAATGCTTTAACCTCATGTCCCGGGACGAAGCGCGTCACGCTGGGTTCCTTAATAAGGCTTTATCGGATTTTAACCTCTCCCTTGACTTGGGATTTTTAACCAAAAGCCGTAACTACACCTTCTTTAAACCGAAATTTATCTTCTACGCCACCTATCTTTCCGAAAAAATCGGTTATTGGCGCTATATCACCATTTATCGTCATCTCGAACAACACCCCGAAGATCGGGTTTATCCGATTTTTAACTTCTTCGAGAATTGGTGTCAAGACGAAAACCGTCACGGGGACTTCTTTGATGCGATCATGCGTGCGCAGCCTGATATTCTTAATGATTGGCGCGCTCGTCTCTGGTGTCGTTTCTTCCTGCTTTCGGTCTTCGCTACGATGTATCTCAATGATACTCAGCGTTCCGGTTTCTACGCCATTCTCGGTTTGGACGCTCGCGAGTACGATAAGTATGTAATCGAGAAGACCAATGAAACCGCCGGCCGCGTCTTCCCGATTGTTCTTGATGTGGATAGTCCTGAATTTTATGATCGCCTAGAGATTTGTGTTCGCAATAACGAGGGATTACGGGCGATCGATAGCGAAAACAGTGCCGCACCGGTTAAATTCCTGAAGAAATTGCCTATCTTCGCCTCTAACGCTTGGCAATTCCTCAAATTGTACCTGATGAAACCGATTCGGGTCGATAAATTAGCCGGTAGCGTCCGTTAAAAAGTTTGTTTTCTTGAGACATGGTGAGGGTGGGTAAAACCACCCTTTTTTTGTCGATAAAATTCTTAAGAAAATTCTCTAACATTTCTATCCTCGCTAGACTGGATCCTAGGGGTGTGAACTAGGTTTTTACTTTTTACTTTTCACTGTCAAAAATATGGCTATTTATAGTGAATTACCCACAGGACAACGTCTATATCTCGATAATCAAGGGCTGCAGACGATTGTAACTCTCGCTAGTGGTGCAGTGGGACAACAACAGCAGTCTAGCAGTAGTTTTGCCACGGGAGTTTGGACACAAGAACCCCAAATAGAGATAGTTCCCCAAGGGGCAATTATTGAAATCATCAGTGAAACCGGACCCCACAGAATCCAAATTCAAGGAAGTAGTATCGGTTTTTCCTCTCCTCATACCTCTGGAGTTTCTCAGTCCTCTCAATCGACCACTGCTACCAGTTTCTCCTCCTCACCGATGCAACCGATGCAACCAATGCAACCAATGCAACCGATGAAAATGGGTAATATGTCGATGAATTTTGCCCCCATGAAAATGGAGATGGGAGATATGAAAATGAGTATGGGAGACACAAAAACCGTCAGTAAAGCCCAATTTTGTAGTCAATGTGGGGCAAAAGTAGCGGCAACCGATCGCTTTTGTAGTAGCTGTGGTCATCAATTACAGAAATAAAACCTGTTAGCTAGGGTTTGCGGCAAAAAGTTTTTCGTGGGGGTAGGGTGTGACCCCCCCAACCCCCCCGACATCGGGGGGGCAGGTGGGGTGTGGGGTGTGGGGTTTTACGGATTTTGAGGGGGTCAGTTACCTAATTTTCAGGTAAAAAGTACCTGAATTTTACCCCCGATCACTCCAATGGTTGGCAATTTTTGAGGGAAAAAAAGTCTAAAAGTTTTATCCAACAAGGTTTTTAGATTTATTCAGCAACCCCTAGCTAGATTCACAGGGACTTTTGGGGCAAAATTTTGTTTATGTTGGCTGAATTGACCTGCTTCTAACCAGATTCGTCCACAGCGATCGCACTTTTCGTACTAAATCGCCTGTTTATCGATGTCTAATACCAAATTTCTAAATCCATGACAGACATCCACGCTCGAATGCTTGCCAAGCCGGCATTCGTTGTGACGCAAATAAAGAAAAATGGTATAACATCCTCAACATCTGTTGACGACAATGGGGACAAGCGGAGACGGGCGATCACTGCTTGTCCCTTGGTCTAGTACACTTGTCTAAAGATTCCGAATCCTTAATCTGTTGCAATCGTTCCGCAATATTCCCTATCTCGATTTATTTGATCTCTGGATGGACTGGGGCGGTGAGTGAGCATCTAGATTGTAATATCAAGCCGTCCTAAAAAGACGGGGTTTCAGAGCCAATTTTTCGATGAACGATCAACGAGATATTAACAAACTCAACGCTGGCTCTGTATTGTCAGTGCGAGGAAGCATCATTGATGTCTATTTTTCCCAAAGGCTGCCAGAGCTTCATAGCCAACTTCAGGCCGGAGAAGATGGCAGTGTAGCGATGGAAGTTGTGGCCCATCTTAACTCCCAACTGGTACGGGCCATTTCACTGAAGCCAACAGCCGGTTTAGCTCGCGGTTCTCCAGTCATCGATACGGGCCATCCCCTGCGAGTTCCAGTGGGCGAGGGGTTGCTCGGTAGGATGTTGAATATATTTGGGGAAACAATTGACGGACAAGAACAGATAGCTGAGGGAGAATGGCGTTCAATTTATGCAAATCCGACTCCCCTGTACGAGCGAACCACTAGCTCGGAGATTCTCAAAACCGGTATTAAAGCCATAGACGTGCTTGTCCCGTTGGAACGGGGGGGGAAAGCAGGATTATTTGGCGGAGCGGGTGTTGGCAAGACGGTTTTGATTACCGAAATGATTCATAACATCGTCAAGCAAGATCAGGGAATTAGTATCTTCTGTGGAATTGGGGAGCGATGTCGGGAAGCCCTAGATTTATACCAAGAAATGCGGGGGGCCGGGGTTTTGCAGAATACGGTGATGATCTTTGGGCAGATGGATGAACCGCCAGGTGTCAGATTTCGCGTCGGACACGCCGCACTGACGATGTCGGAATACTTTCGCGACACGGCCAAACAAGATGTCTTACTATTAATTGACAATATCTTCCGCTTTATTCAGGCCGGTTCAGAGGTATCGGGGTTGATGGGACAATTACCTTCACGGGTAGGGTATCAGCCGACATTAGCCACGGAACTGGCAGAGCTAGAAGAGCGGATTTGCAGTACGGCTACGGGCGCAATCACCTCCATTCAAGCAGTCTACGTCCCAGCAGATGACTTTACCGATCCGGCGGCTGTTCATACCTTTTCTCATTTATCGGCATCAATTGTACTCTCTCGCCAGCGAGCAAGTGAGGGGTTTTATCCGGCGGTGAACTTACTGCAATCGGGATCGAAAATGTTGATGCCGCCTATTGTCAGCGAGCAACACTATCGCATCGCCCAGGCAGTGCGACAAACCCTAGCGAACTACGAAGAACTCAAGGATATTATTGCCATGCTAGGATTAGAAGAACTTTCACCGGCTGACCGCCAGATTGTAGCCAGAGCCAGACGATTAGAAAAGTTTCTCACCCAGCCTTTCTTTTCTACCGAACAGTTTACGGGAATGGCGGGTAAATTTGTCGAGCTAGAAGCGGCTTTAGCAGGATGCGATCGCATTCTTCAAGATGAATTTTCGGATTATCCAGAGAAGGCACTTTACATGATTGGCACGATTGAGGAGGCAGTAAAGGTAAAGCTATGACAGGCACGATGAAACTCCGAGTTATATTGCCCACCCGAATCCTATTAGAGACAGAAGTTATTAAAGTCACAGCAGAATCGGGAAGCGGTTGCTTTTGCCTGCTGCCCCATCACATTGATTTTGTCACCGCTATCTTGCCCGGATTGCTGTCTTTCACCACTCCTCAAGAGCAGGAGAGATTTATGGCCGTGGATGAGGGCATTTTGGTCAAATCTGGTTTTGACGTGCGGGTTTCTACTCGCCATGCTGTTGAAAGTGCCGACTTAGGATGCTTAAGAGAGGCGGTAGAAAAGCAGTTTCAAATCTTAGATGAGCGGGAAAAACGCACTCGCGTGGCTCTGACAAAACTGGAAGCTAACATGATCCGGCAATTTATCGAACTAGGAGGGCAGCGAGGAAACTAGACGAGAAATAATGGAAATATGGGTACTAATAAAATGGCAGCAAGAAGTCATCAAAAAAATCGTTTGCGCTTTAGCCGCAAGGTAGGGGGCCAGGAAGAGCGTAAACTCAGAGCTAGAGTAGAAAAGAAGCACAGTATATGGTTTGGTCTGGGGTTATTGGGATTAGTCGGTTGGTCAGTCGTTCTACCCACTCTCTTAGGTATGGCACTTGGTATCTGGATCGATCGAGAATGGCCGAGTCGCTTTTCTTGGACATTAATGTTAATGTTGGCTGGGTTGATGCTGGGCTGTTTGAATGCCGGGCAGTGGGTTAAGCGCGAACAATCCGCCATCGAGGGCGCACGCGAGCAATCGAAAAAGGAACTCAATCATGATTGAACTACTGTACTTTCCTCTGGCACTATTGGCGGGAATGGCCTTGGGTTTGGCCTATTTTGGGGGATTGTGGCTAACGGTGCGTCAACTCCCCAGAACCAATAATCCCATCGTGTTAACTTTGATTAGTTTTTTGGGGCGTACAGGCATAATTTTGCTGGGATTTTATGCGATAATAGTTGCAGTCCCCCACTTGCCAGTCCTCCACTTGCTGTTAAGCCTGGCCACCTTCTTCTGGACGAGAAATCTAATATTGCAGCAGGTTCAACCTAAATTCAGAAGTAACTAAGTACAATAGCTGATGTATATAAGTCCTGACAAGATTATTTTCTGGCAATCAGGAGCAGTTACCCTTAATGCTACTCTGTTATTTACTTGGGGGTTAATGGCGTTATTGGGCATTAGTTCCTGGCTAATCACGCGCCGACTATCGACAGATACTCGTCTGTCTCGCTGGCAAAATGTTTTGGAAGTTGTAATCGAAGAATTGCGGGGTCAAATAAGAGATATTAGCGGATGCCAACCGGATATCTACTTGCCATTTATCGGTACTTTGTTTATTTTCATCGCCGCTTCCAATCTTTTAGAAATCATCCCGGGATATCATCCTCCTACGGCCTCTCTTTCTACAACGGCAGCACTTGCTATCTGCGTTTTTTGGGCGGTGCCATTTTACGGCATACGTCAGTCAGGGTTAAAAAAATATCTCAAGCACTATTTACAACCCCATCCCTTGATGTTACCTTTTCATCTGATTGGGGAACTGTCACGCACCTTGTCCTTGGCTATCCGTCTGTTTGGCAATGTGATGAGTGATGTCATGATAGTAGCTATTCTTTTATCCATTGCCCCTCTCTTTTTCCCGATTATCATGCAGGTATTGGAGCTACTGACTGGATTAATTCAAGCGTATATTTTTGCGATTTTGGCTATGGTTTATATTGCTTCGGCAACAGAAGCACAGCAAGTGGTTAATAATTCTCATACAGGAGAAAAGGAGCAAAGAAACCATGAATAATATTGGCTTGACGGCAATGATATCAATTTTAGCGGCTGGATTAACTATGGCGATTGGTTCAATAGGGCCAGCACTGGGAGAGGGAAGAGCTATTGCTCAAGCTTTGACCGCTTTGGCGCAACAGCCAGACGAAGCCAATACGATTACTCGAACGTTATTTGTTGGTTTGGCATTTATTGAGTCAGTGGCAATTTATTGTTTTGTGATTTCGCTAATTTTAATTTTTGCCAATCCTTTTTGGGGTTATGTAGTGACTAAAGCGGGGGGATAATTCCGTGGCAGTTGATTGGTTTACCTTTTTGGCCCAAATTGTCAATTTCTTGATTTTGGTGGCTGTACTGCAAAAGTTTCTCTACCGTCCTATTATTCAGGCAATGGAACGTCGGGAAAAAACAATTAGCGATCGCCAGCAAGATGCAGAACAAAAGTGCCAATTAGCGCGAGAAGAAATCGAAAAATACCAACAAATGCAGCAAGATTTTGCGACTGAGCGCTCGACGATGTTGGCTCAAGTTAGGGCAGCAGTTGCACAGACGCAAACAGAGTTAATGCAAGGTATCCGCACTGAAGTAGAAGAAGATCGATCTCGCTGGCAAGAAATAGTTCAACGGCAAAAAGATGCCTTTTTGCAAGAGTTGCGACATCGAGCATTACAACAGATTCAGGAGACAATTCGCCAAGTTTTGGCAGCTCTAGCCGATGTCCAACTTGAACAGCTTGTCATTCAAGTTTTCCTCGAGCGAGTTCGCAATTGGGATCGGGAAGAGAAACAAGTGCTTTGTCAAGCGATCGCCGCAACGGCCAAGACGCAGGAGGCAATCATCTCTAGCAGCTTTGAAATCTCGGAAGAATTGCGGCAGCAAATTATCTCAGTTCTTCGCCAAGAACTTGTTGGTGATCTGGATATAAAATTTGAAGTGAAACCGGCCCTGATCTGTGGCATTGAGTTAAAAACCTCTGGCCGAAGAATCGCCTGGAATGTCGAGGAATTTTTAAACGACTTTGAAGAGGATTTAGCCGTTGTCTTTACGCGAGAGACGAGGGATCAAACAATACCATGAACCGAGATGAGCAAGCTTTACATCGATTGCTAGAGGATACCTTCTCTAGCTGCCAACGGATTTTAGGCGAGCAGCGCCCACAACTTAAATACCGAGAAATTGGCACAGTAAACTTTATCGGTCAAGGGATTGCCCGGATTGCTGGCTTGCCAGGCGTAAAATCGGAAGAAATTGTTTGTTTCCAGGGAGATTCTCTGGGTATGGCCTTTAACTTGGATATTGATGAAGTCGGCACTATCCTCTTAGATAAAAGCGAACATTTAAAAGCAGGGGATGAGGTACGCCGGACGGGACGAGTGCTAGATGTGCCAGTGGGTGACGGACTCTTAGGGCGAGTAGTCGATCCCATGGGTCGCCCCTTGGATAACCGGGGGCCAGTGCGGGCGGCACAAAGATATTTGGCCGAGCGAAAAGCCCCAGCAATTATGGATCGCGCTCCGGTGACCGTACCGCTGCAAACGGGCTTAAAGGTAGTGGATGCTCTGATTCCCATCGGGCGAGGCCAGCGAGAATTGATTTTAGGCGATCGCCAAACAGGAAAAAGCTCGATCGCTCTTGACACGATTATCAACCAAAAAGGTGAAAAGGTGATTTGCGTTTACTGCGCGATCGGACAGCGCAGTTCGGCGGTGGCTAAGTTCGTCGCTGACTTGCAGCAGTATGGGGCGATGGACTACTGTTTGGTCGTCTTTGCCGCTGGAGAAGAACCACCAGGCTTGCAGTTTATTGCTCCCTACGCCGCCACGGCCATGGCAGAGTATTTTATGGAGCAGGGGCATGATGTCTTGATTGTTTATGATGATTTGACCGCTCATGCTCGCGCTTATCGAGAGCTATCGCTGCTATTACGCCGTCCTCCCGGTCGAGAAGCTTTTCCAGGCGATATTTTCTACATCCATTCTCGTTTGCTCGAACGTTCTACACACCTAAATGCTGCCCGAGGAGGTGGTTCTTTAACTGCATTGCCGATTGTCGAAACCGAAGCCCAAAATATCTCTGCTTACATTCCGACCAATTTAATCTCAATTACCGACGGGCAAATCTATCTCTCTCCCGTGCTGTTTCAAAAAGGAATTTTGCCGGCGGTAGATGCGGGTAAGTCGGTGTCGCGAGTGGGGGGGAAGACTCAATTAGCTGCCTATCGTGCTGTAGCCAGTGATTTACGCCTATCTTATTCCCAGTTTGAAGAACTAGAGGTTTTCTCCCGTTTTGGCACTCGTTTAGATGAAGTCACTCGTCAAACTTTAGAACGAGGGCGGCGCGTGCGGGAAGTTTTGAAACAAAATCAGTACGAACCGATGCCAGTTCCCGAACAAATTGCTATACTCCTAGCGGTGACATCAGGAGTATTTGATCGATTGATGATCGCGGAAATCCCAGCCGCCGAAAAAGCCGTCGCTTTAGCAATACGCCAGCAATTACCCGCAATATGCGTTCACCTACAATCTGGCAAAAAACTGAGCGATGGGGATTTCCAGAATTTAGTCAATATAGCCGAACAAGCAATTGCTATCCCAGAATAAATTAACTCGACTAATTGCCAATCCACACAGATCATGCCAGTCCTTGAATTGCTACAACGACGAATTGCGATCGCGCAAGAACTTCAATCCGTTGTCAAGACCATGAAAGTTCTTGCAGCGGCCAGCATTCATCAATATGAACGGACAGTAGAATCCCTTATTGAGTATAATCGTACCATCGAGATGGGCTTGCAAATTGTTTTAGGATCAGCAGTATATCAACACCATGCGATCGCCGCAAGCCCCAGAAAGCCTCCGAGAAATAGTCATTTAGGTGCGATTATATTTGGTTCAGATCAGGGTATGTGCGGTCAGTTCAACGAGCAGATTGTCCGCTACGCCGTTACTCAGATTCAGCACTTGTCTATTGACTCCAACAAACTCGCAGTCTTGGCTGTAGGTGCGCGGGTAATTCCCCCCTTAGAAAATGCGGGAGTAGTCAGCGAACGGAACTTTGCGATGCCCACTTCTCTTGCTGGCATCACGTCAATGGTTCAAGAACTGCTACTACACATCGAAAGGTGGCAATCTCAAATGCAAATAGATAAAATTGCCTTGTTTTACCATAAGCCTCGCTCCAATATATCCTATCAACCTCATGCCTTACAATTATTGCCTGTGGATAACAAATGGCTACAAGACTTACAGCAAAAAAGGTGGGTAGGAGCCACTTTGCCTACTTTTACCATGGATTGGAGTCAGTTATTTTCTGCCTTGATCGAGCAATATTTGTTTATTTGTCTGTATCGTGCTTTGGCTGAATCTTTGGCTAGTGAAAATGCGAGCCGACTGGCATCGATGCAAGCATCCGAGAAAAATATAGAAGAGCAATTAGCACAACTTCACGCTCAATTCCAACAGGAACGGCAAACTGCTATCACCGAAGAAATGTTGGAAATCGTCTCTGGTTTTGAGGCACTAATTAGGGTTGGCTGAAAAAGTTTTTCCTGGGGGCAGGGTGTGGGGTTTTACCCATTTTCATCTGGTAAATTATACTAAATCCAGTTATTAAAAACTGATTATTTATTCTCCCCTTTGCATGAGTGCCTCTTGCATGAGTGCCTGTCCTGATATGTAGCCTATACTCAACGGATTTATTATTACCTAATTTTCAGGGAAAAAGTCCCTGAATTTTCCCCTCGCTCCCTCCAATGGCTGGCACTTTTTGATTTCAAAAAAGCCTAAAGATATTATCCAACAAGGTTTTTAAGTAGGGAGGCACAATTATTTGTAGGATGGGTTAGCGGTAGCGTAACATGAGCGGGCGTTGGGTTTCATGCTTCAACCCAACCTACGTTCATCTTATATTTAATTCCACCCACCCACTTAGATTTATTCAGCCAACCATCTGTAAAACCTGTTTAGCTGGATTCACAAGAACTTTTGGGGCAAAAATTTGTTTATGTTGGCTGAATTGGGGTGAATATATCCCCTATCTGGTTTTAATCTGAACTGAGGTTAACCAGAGCTAATTCTAATGTTGTCCCTTCCTTTTCTAGCTCCTTTTTGCTAAAACTTAACACCTCATCCAGACAATCAATTACCACCGTATCCCCTTCCATAAAAGCTTGTTCGAGAATTTTTGTGGCTAAAGGATTCTCTAACTCCCGTTGGATAGCGCGTTTTAAAGGTCGCGCACCGTAGGTAGGATCGTAACCAACAGTAACGATATGATTTTCTGCTGCCGTAGTTAATTCTAGATTGATTTTTTGTTCTGCTAATAATCTTTCCAGACGCTGTAATTGCAGACGAACAATGTAACGCAATTCTTCTTTTTTCAGGGTATGGAAAATAATTAAATCGTCGATACGATTCAAAAATTCGGGACGAAAATGACTCCGCAAAGCTGTTAAAACCCGTTTCCGCATCTCCTCATAATCGGCATCTTCGGAAACATTTAAAATATGGTCACTGCCAATATTACTGGTCATGACGATAATCGTATTCCGAAAATCCACCACTCGTCCCTGAGAGTCGGTAATGCGCCCATCGTCAAGCACTTGTAATAAAATGTTAAAAACATCCCGATGGGCCTTCTCCACTTCATCCAATAAAACCACAGAATAGGGACGACGACGCACCGCTTCCGATAGTTGTCCCCCTTCCTCGTAACCCACATAACCCGGAGGCGCGCCGATTAACCGGGAAACCGCGTGTTTTTCCATGTATTCCGACATATCGATGCGAACCATGGCTTCCTCGGAGTCGAACAGTAACCCCGCCAAGGCCCGCGCTAACTCGGTTTTACCCACTCCTGTGGGTCCCATAAACAGAAATGAACCAATCGGACGCGAGGGATCTTTCATTCCTGCACGTGCGCGTCGAATCGCCGCTGCTACTGCCGTGACCGCTTCATTTTGTCCGACAACTTTTTTCTGTAAATGAGACTCTAATTCTAATAATTTTTGTCGTTCCGATTCCATTAAACGATTGACGGGAATTCCCGTCCACCGGGCGACTATTTCGGCGATATCTGCATCAGTTACCTGTTGTCTTAACAGGGTCGAACCTGATGCTTGAATAGTTTCTAGTTCTTTTTCTTTTACTTCTAATTCCCCCTGTAAAATTTCTAGTTTGCCATACTTTAATTGCGCCGCTTTATTGAGATCATAAGCTCGTTCCGCCTGTTCCACCTGTAGGCGCAATTGTTCCTCTTCCTCTCGCAATAATTTAATTTCCTCGGCGATATGTTTTTCCGTTTGCCATTGGTCAGCAAGAGGCTTTTGTTTACTTTCTAATTCCTCAATTTCTTCGATAATTCTTTCTAAACGCTCTTGAAAAGCTCGATCTTTTTTCTCCTCTTTTTCTAAGGAGAATTTTTCCATCCGTAACTGCATTAAGCGACGATCTATCATTTCCAAATCGGCAGGTTTAGTGGTACTTTCTACCTCTAATTTTGCCGCCGCTTCATCAACTAAATCGATCGCTTTATCCGGTAAAAAGCGATCGCTAATATAACGATGGGATAGGGTAGCTGCTGCCACTAGAGCCGAATCGGTAATTGTCACCCCATGATGCAGCTCATAACGTTCTTTTAAACCCCGGAGAATCGAGATAGTATCCTCCACGGAAGGTTCCTTAATATAAACCTGTTGAAAACGTCTTTCTAAAGGGGGGTCTTTTTCAATATGATTGCGATATTCATCCAAAGTTGTCGCCCCAATACAGCGCAATTCTCCCCGAGCTAACATAGGTTTTAATAGGTTGCCTGCATCCATCGATCCCCCTTCCCTAGAACCCGCACCGACAACGGTATGTAGTTCATCAATAAAGAGAATAATTCGCCCTTCTGATTGGGTAACTTCTTTCATGACTGACCGCAATCTTTCCTCGAATTCGCCTCGATATTTTGCCCCAGCGATTAAACTTCCCATATCGAGGGAAATTAACTGACGATTTTTCAAAGATTCGGGAACATCTCCGTTAATAATCCTTTGGGCCAATCCTTCAGCGATAGCGGTTTTTCCTACTCCCGGTTCACCGATTAAAACTGGGTTATTTTTCGACCGTCGCGAGAGGACTTGTACCACCCGTCGAATTTCTTCATCGCGACCGATAACCGGGTCTAATTTGCCTTCTTTGGCCGCTGCTGTTAAATCCCGGCCATATTTATCTAAAGCTTCGTATTTTTCCTCTTGATTGGGTTCAGTAACCTTTTGAGTGCCGCGAATCGCTTTGATGGCTAATTCTAAATCTTGGGGGTCAAGATTGAAAGTGCGTAAACATTTCCGGCCAACCCTTTCATCTTCGGCAAAACCGACGAGAAGATGTTCGACGGAGATAAATTTATCTTGCCAACTTTCCCGGGATGCTTCCGCGCGATCGAGTAGCAGATCAAGACCACGACCTAGGTATAATTGATCGACGATGGCCACTTTCGGCTGTCGGTTAGTGAAGACTTCTAGCTGTTGTTGCAGTCGGGGAATTTCTATATTAGCTTTTTGTAAAATCCGGGTGGCTAGACCGTTATTCTGCTCTAGGAGGGCAATAATAACGTGTTCCACCTCTAAGGTCTGATTTTTAAAGCGTCGCGCAATTTCTTGCGATTTAACAATCGAATCCCAAGCTTGTTCGGTAAATTTATTCGAGTCTGTGGGTTGCATTCTGCACCAATGAGGAAAGCCAGTGTCAGAGGTATAGTATAGCAAGGAGTCTCGATCGATCACAAAGTTCTAGGCTCGACAAAGGGTCTGACTTATTTATCACTATTACCCAATTGGGTTAAAGCTGTCCCGGTGAGACGACAAATTTGCCACTCTTGGAAGACCTTAGCCCCCATTTTTCCATAAAAATCGATCGCCAGTTGATTCCACTCTAAGACAGTCCATTCTAAAAGTCCCGCATCCCTAGCGACGGCAATTTTAGCCACAGCCATTAGTAAAGCTTTCCCGATACCTTGACTACGATAATCGGGTAAAACGAAGATATCTTCTAGGTAAATCCCCGGTTTAGTTATAAAGGTGGAATAGTTAGCAAAAAATAGGGCAAAACCGACTATTTTACCCTCTACTTCCGCCACCAATGCTTCGATGTAGGGTTTTTCTCCGAATAAATGCTCCCCTAAAGCTTGACTATTTCCTGTCATTAAATGGCTGAGTTCTTGATAGGCCGCTAAGGCAACAATTAAGTCAAAAATAGCCTTGACATCGGTAGAAACGGCAGCACGGATGGAATAATTCATGATTGCTGGTCAAATCTTGATTTTAATGCTGATGATGTTTATGGGGAGATTCAGCAGGGGGAGAATTAAGATTGGAAAAATGACCGTTATTTAATCCCATCCCAACGCTACCAATACTGAAAAGTCCCATGGACACAAAACCGGCTGCAATTGTCCCCATGGCCACGGTTCCAATGGAAACTACTCCCATAGGAACAATACCGATGGAAATAACGCCCATGGGAACAATGCCAATGGAAATTATACCAGTGGGGGCAATACCGATCGACAACCATTTTCGCCCACCACAACTATTCTCTTTTTCTTGACCTAGATTGGAATCCATGCTTTTAATCCCGAAGATGCTTTGAGCCTTCCCATACTAGGTTAGGGGTAGAATTCTTGTCAAAAGACCGCTAGTCAAAATGAAAGTTAATTTTTTATAAAAACTATTGACTTTTCATCTCAGTTATGTATTGGCGGGATACCAGCCAGATCGAGAATTTTCGGGACTAAATCCTCTCGTTTAATCGCCATGATGTGGACACCTTGACATAACTGCTGGGCTAATTTTATTTGTTCGGCGGCGATTTTGATGCCTTCTTCGAGGGGATGAGGTGCATCAGCGAGTCTTTGAATGATATGGTCGGGAATTTGTACCCCTGGCACATTTTTATTTAAAAATACGGCATTTTTAGCTGATTTTAACAGAAAAATTCCCGCTAGAATCGGTTTATCGGCGAGGGAGGCCACCTGCTGCATGAACTTATCAAGGCACTCGAAATCCGTAACTAATTGACTTTGAAAAAACTGCGCTCCTGCTTCGATTTTACGCTCAAAACGGCTTTGAAGACCGGACCAACTTTTTGACTGCACATCGACGGCAGCCCCGGCAAAAAGTTCTAACGGTCCATCTGGTAAAGATTTATCGTTAAAGTCAAAACCTTTATTTAATTTATCGATTAATTTTAACAAACGTACCGATTCTAGGTCAAAAACTGCCCTAGCTTTGGGGTGATCTCCTGCTTTGACGGGATCTCCAGTTAAAGCTAGTATATTTCTCAATCCCAAGGCATGAGCGCCCATTAGATCTGCTTGTAATCCGATCACATTGCGATCGCGGCAGGCCATTTGACAAATGGGTTCAATGTCGTGTTGATAGAGAATAGCGGAGGCAGCCAGAGAGGACATTCGCACTACGGCGCGACTGCCATCGGTAATATTAGCCGCATGAACGCGATTTTTTAGCCAGAGGGCCATTTCTAGCATATGACTGGCATTACCACCTTTCGGGGGAGTAATCTCGGCTGTAATCAAAAATTCTCGGTCTTGAACCGCGCGTCGTAAACGAGTAGTCATCAATTTATCTAGGTTTTAACCATAAATTTTATAGTAGATTTAGCCCGGAAATGGCTCGGAGGCAAGCAATGATCATCGGGCTGCTTTATACTGGTCGGTATCAGTGCCTAGCTGATATTTAAGTTAACTGGCAGGAAAAAATTTCTAATGTAGTATAATACACGGACAGTTTAACCAAATTCGTTTACAAGTGTAAAGGACAACCGATTCGATCGAGCGATCATGCCAACTCTTTCTCGTTTACCTACTAAAGACAAAGCCCTAATCATGACCCATCCCCTCAAAATCGTCGCTTTAGGTGATAGCCTTGTGTATGGCTATGGCGACCCCGTGGGTGGCGGTTGGGCCGAGCGCCTACGTCGTTTGTGGATGGAAAGTGCCGGTCATGCCCTGTATAATTTGGGGATTCGCGGCGATCGAGTGGTACAAGTGTCCGAACGTTTAGAACAGGAATTTCGTCTCAGGGGGGAAATTCGCAATCGTCTCCCTGACCTGATTCTTCTCTCCGTCGGTGTTAATGATACAGCCCGTTTAGGCCGGCCCGATGGTCGTACTTATACCGATCAGGATCTTTTTCAAACTCAAATCGAACATTTACTCACCCGGGCCCGTTCTCTTTGCCCGGTTTTGTTTGTAGGTATGATTCCGGTAGATGAGCGGAAAATGCCCTTTTTAGATTGCTTTTACTTCAACCATGGCGATCAGTATAGTTTTAAGGAAACCACTAAACAAGCTTGTCTAGAACAAAATATTCCCTATCTCGATTTATTTGATCTCTGGATGAACCGGGGTGATCTGTGGTGCCAAGAAAGATTAATGGAAGATGGACTTCATCCCAATGTGCAAGGCTATCAATCAATTTTAGAGGATATTTTAAACTGGTCG
The DNA here is from genome assembly GCF_020244875.1 of Microcystis sp. M44BS1. NCBI lineage: Bacteria > Bacillati > Cyanobacteriota > Cyanophyceae > Chroococcales > Microcystaceae > Microcystis > Microcystis sp. M44BS1. The sequence goes on along the minus strand of NZ_JADBVM010000285.1, from coordinate 45,325 downwards.
CCCCTCACCTCCTTTGTTGGTGTGGATAGTTTTATTCAACCTTTCACAGGAATTGCACAAAAGTGATGTCCTCTATTCTCAGTGGACCTAACGGCGTTACAGAAACCAGAAGAGCCGGTAAAGAAACCGGTCAAACCCTGTTAGTCTAAACTCCAGATCTGAGAAACGCTGTAAGTATTACTAACTAGGGCTTGCTGAAAATTACTGAAAGCCCTATTTAGTCAAGTTTTTAATTTCATTAGTCATTCTCGAAATTCAGCTAGCTACTTGAGTAAACGGATAAAACCCGCTTGCTCAAAATGCTGATCAGTTGTCAAAGCTTCCTGAATTTCCATTTGTTGCATCACAATAAAAGATGTGCAGTCAACCAACGACCAAGCTTTGTCTATCCTACTTTTGCAGAGTGTCCAAGCTAGAGTATCAGTCACATCGTCAATGTGAACGATCTCAATGTAAGTCGCTGTCTTAATAGCATCGATGATTTCAAAGATACGTGAACGAGAAACCCGAAGTGGACTGTTTACTAGCGCTACCAGTTCAGCAATTATGTAGTTTGTTGTATAAATCCTTTTTTGCTCTTGGAAAGCTAGGCAAAAATACTGCTCTGCCTGTGGATAGTAGGGTTGATTAGCAACAAAAAGACTTGCCCAACCTGACGTATCAACAAACAAACTACTCATGCACTTTTAGCTCCTGATACAGAGCTTGTCCAATGTAGTAGTCATGGTTTTCTGCTAAATCAGGAACGTCTATATCCAAAGAGCCAATTAACCGTAGAAGCGGGTCTGTTTCTACTTGTTGTTCTGGGTTTAATTGAGATGAGATTGTTAATTGCTGTGACAATACTTGTAACATGATTTCTTCTGGGGATTTATTCAAGCGTTCTGCTTGGACAGTCAGTGCTTGCGCTAAATCGTCTGAAAGAGTAATTGTAAATGTTCTGGCCATGCCTTTTCCTTCTGATTGAACTGCACCTATTTTAATTGATTGCAATAGCCTAATGCAGTAGCAAGGGAGATGTGCAAAAGCCTGTTTTATTGGGTTTACTGCCTCCTATTGTGAAAAGCTTCATGCAGTAAGGGTTTTGTCAATTACTTTCTCAGAAGTAGTAGTAGTAGGTTGGGTTGAGGAACGAAACCCAACACAGAATTAAATAACCAACTAAAATAATCTATACTAAGCCAATAAAGCCTGTTTTATTAGCTTTCCTGCCTCCTATCGACAGTAGGCTAAAACTAATAAGTGGGTGGGTGGAATTAAATATAAGATGAACGTAGGTTGGGTTGAAGCATGAAACCCAACGCCTGCATGGGTTACGCTACCGCTAACCCATCCTACAAATAATTTTGCCTCCCTACTTAATTAATATCATCGTCGCAATTACTCGTGGACTGGAGACAACAACTGATTATTTTTACCCGTTATCCGGAATTGGGGAAAGTAAAAACCCGTATGATTCCAGCTTTGGCAGCCGAGGGAGCCGAAGAATTGCACCGCAAACTGGCCGAATATACTCTCAGTAAATTAGCGGGTTTGAGGAATTTTCTCTCTCTGATCATCTACTACCATGGGGGCAGCGAGGAAAAAATGCGTACTTGGTTAGGTGAGCATTATTCCTATCATTCTCAACGGGGAAAAGACTTAGGAGAAAAGATGCAAAATGCTTTTGCCGATGGTTTTGCTCAAGGGATGACAGCGATCGCTATTATTGGCACAGATTGCCCAGAAATCGGGGAAAAAGAGATTTTAGCAGCCTTTGAGGCCCTAAAAACCCACGATATGGTTTTAGGGCCGGCGTTAGATGGAGGATACTACCTAATTGCTTTAAAACAGGTCTTTCCAGAGCTTTTTGACGGTATTCCCTGGGGGACGGGGGAAGTCTTGGCGAAAACCCAGACAATCGCCGCTAAACTGGCTTTAAAGACCGCTTATCTGCCTAAATTAGCCGATATTGATCGCCCGGAAGACCTGCCTATCTTAAAAAAATACCTGCCGGAATTAAGGTTGAACGATGACAGGGGTTCCCATGCGGACTAAATCAAACAACACTTTCACATCCCGATTCCGCATCCGCACACAACCATGGGAAGCGGCAGTACCGAGGGAATTTTCCGCGGGGGTGCCGTGAAAACCGATGGAATTTTTGCCGTCACTCCAAAAACCGATCCATCTTTCCCCTAGGGGACTATTGGGACCGGGGGTGCTGACTTTGCCTGTCCAAGGACTTTTCCAGACGGGATTGCGAACTAATTCCCGCACTTCAAATTTACCGGTGGGGGTTTCCCAGCCTTTTTTGCCGACGGCGACGGTAAATTGTGCTAAAAGTTGCTTATCTTGATAAACGTAAACTTTTCTCTCTTTCAGTTTTAGGACCAGATGGGTAGCGAGAGTTTGATTGGCTGCCGTATTCGGGGTGACGGTGCTGATTTGGTTAGCTTGGGCCGGATATACGGGTAAACAAGTTAATCCTAATCCGATGATTAAGAGGGTCAAATTTCGTTTGAACGCCATTGTTCCCACACTCCTCAATTGCGATAGCGATAATTTTTAAGGATAGCAAATAGGGAACTTTTTGGAAGCTCAAGCCGCTTATACTGTGCCAGTTTTAGCTTCGTACTGCCGACAACCTTCACAAGGACCCGGGGGATTAACCGCACAACGCAAATGGGGGGAATAGGCATTAAAACGACAACTAAGATCACCGATAAAGGCCGGTTTATTTTCTGTCCCTGGAGGGATTGACAAAAAATCACTGGCCATCACCGTGCTGTATTCGTGACGATAGCGAATCCCTCTCAAACGGTTGCTTAATCTCTGTTGGGATCGGTTAATTAACCAGAGACTAAGCAGAGAGGGAAAGAGAGCGAGGATAAAAACAAAGGTTATCCTGATCACGATTTCAGTTTAGGCGATCGCCAGTGCTGCTAACTTATTATCGAGGCCGGCGCTAGAAATTAGGCCATAACTAGGGAAGACTTAAGGGGTTCTTCCTTTTTGCTTTCATAAACTGCCCCAGAACTGGGGAATCCTCTGGTTAGTTCCCGGACTTTAATCTCACCTGCTTGCAGGGATTTGGTCAAAATTTCCATGGCAACCACGGGTTTACCGGCACCACAGAAGAATAAATCGGCGGCGAAATAGCCGTGTTCAGGCCAGGTGTGGATCGCGATATGAGATTCAGCTAAAGTCGCCGTCGCGGTAACTCCGTGGGGACTGAACTGGTGGACACACAAATCGATCAGCGTTGCTTCTCCTGCCGTAATTCCATCGAGGATAGCGCGACGAATGCGCTCGGGATCGTTGAGGAGGTCAGCAGGTACTTGCCAAGCATCGACAATCAAATGGGTTCCCAGTTTGGTCATTTTTTTTTCAATACTCCCTATCGAAAAACCTTCACAGATTTGCCAGCATAACACAATTTTCTAACTTGTGCAAAAAAGATCTGGTTTTTTTCGGTTACTTTCTCTAAAAACTGGGACAGAGCAGTGTGTGGGGTGTGGGGAAAAGCGCAAGGGACTAATTTTATCTGGGAGGGGGGACAGGATTAGTGGGGACGGTGGGACTGGGAGAAGCGGCAGGAATGGGGGGATTTTCGGGTTTACGGACTTGGGGGACGGGTAACAGATAGAAAAGTAGGGCGCAAGCGACAAGACTGCCTAATCCTGCCAAAAAAGGCACTGTTCGACTGGCCACCGATTCATTAACCTTATGGTAGCGACGGGAAACTGGCTGTAATTTCAGGGTTAGGTCAGGTAAAGTGCGAGTATCTGCAAAAAATTGGTCAATCGCTTCTATTAAATCGAATAACTGCACGGTACTGATTTCTATCTTGACCGGACTTTCTGGGATATTCAAGTCCGTTGATGGATACCAAACGAGACGATGGAGATTCTGGTCAATCTTTTCTAGGTACACATGATCTGGTTCATGGACGGGGTCTTGGGGATGACGAACACCACTCAAAAATTCTTGGGCATACTGACTGACCGCTTGTACTAAATTTTCCAAGAAAACCCGACCACCTTGCAGGACTTTATTGGCCCCGATTAACCGACATTCTACGTTAGTCAAAATTGAGAGTAAAGGTCGGCTATCACCGGGATTAGCTGGGGCGAAATCATCGCCGAAACCATCGAGAATCAGGGTACAATTGGGCAAGCTATACTGTCTTCTCATTTCTACACGATCTCCCCATCAAATAAACTAATCCAAAACCGCTGCATTCCCGTCGTACCAGTACAAAATAATAACCGATCGAGGAGGGATAAAGCCAGTTCATTTAAAGCATTTTCATCGGCTAGATAAACCGATACTTTGGCCCGACGGGGGTTCATGCGACTGCGAAAATTGGAGCGAAATCTTTCTAGGTATTCTGATAAAAGAAAATTATTATCCACGGGTAAACCCTTTGATTCCATCTGTTGCCGCGCTAACAGTAATTGTCGGATGGATATAGCTAGGGGTTTGGCCCGATAACTGGCAATGATAACTAAAGCTTTTGCTTGGTCAAGGGTGAGACGGTCGAGGGTGTAGGAAATTCGCCAGGGATTAGTACAGCGTAAGCGCCAGAAAATAATCCGGTTTCTGACAATTTTATCGAGTCCTAGTTCTTTACAGAGGGCTAACAGGGCCTCCCCAGCACCGACTTCTAAGGATTCCAACGCTAATAGCATTAAATCGATATGCTGTTGGAGATGTAGGGCGCATTGCTGACTGGCAATCGGAAAATCGGGTAAAACGCTTAAAATAACTGGTTTTTCTGGGGCTGATGCTGTAGATTCGGGCGTTAGGCTAGTAGGGGTCATGATATAGGATAACTAAAACACAAGGGCGATCGAGTCAGGATATTGTAAATTGTATTGTATAGATAGCTGTCCCCCATTTTACGAGACACGGAAACCGAATGGATCTGAAATCACTGATTCGCGATATTCCTGACTTTCCCAAACCGGGTATTGTCTTCCGCGATATTACCACCCTACTCAATCATCCCCAAGGATTACGTTACACGATCGATACCCTAACGGCAAAGTGTCGCGATTACGGTTTATCCCCCGATTATATTGTCGGTATGGAATCGCGGGGTTTTCTCTTTGGGGTTCCTTTAGCATACCAATTAGAAGCGGGATTTATTCCCGTCCGGAAACCGGGCAAATTACCCGCCGCCGTTCACAGTATCGAGTATGATTTGGAATACGGAAGCGATAGCCTCGAAATTCATCAAGATGCGGTGGCATCCCATCATAAAGTCTTAATTGTCGATGATTTAATCGCGACGGGAGGGACGGCGAAAGCAACGGCCGATTTATTAGAAAAAATTGGTTGTGAGGTGTTAGGATTTGCCTTTATCATCGAGTTAATCGACCTCGGTGGTCGGGAAAAATTACCCGATTTACCAATTATTACCATTATCGATTATTAGGTTTTTTTCTATGACGGCGACTGATGATAATTATAAGGATGCCACCGCTCGATCGAGTGCTAATGGGTTACAATCTCTCCTAACTAGCGAAACTTTTTTGTATATTGTCAAGCGTGTTCTCCAGGGTTTATTAACTCTGTTGTTGGCCTCGGCTTTGAGTTTCGCTATTATCCAATTAACCCCCGGCGGGTTTCTGGCTTTGCTTGACCTGAATCCCAAGATTAGTCAGGAAACTAAAGAACAATATATTGCCCTTTTTGGTTTAAAAGACCCGCCGATTGTCCAGTATTTTAAATGGTTGTGGCAAGTGGTAACTCAGTTTAATTTTGGTCTGAGTTTTACCTATTTTCGTCCCGTGTCTTCCCTATTATTAGAGAGAATTCCAGCGACGTTATTAATGTCTTTGACTTCCATCATTTTAACCTGGGCGATTGCAATTCCCTTGGGCATTCTCAGCGCCGTCAAACAAAACCAATTTATCGATAAATTTTTCCGAGTTATCAGTTATCTTGGTCAAGGTTTCCCCAGTTTTATCACTGCCCTTTTACTGCTAATTCTCGCCCAAAATGTCTCGCCGCTTTTACCGGTGGGTGATATGACCAGTATTAACTATTCGGAATATTCCCCTATCGGTAAAGTTTTAGATATCGCTTGGCACATGATTTTACCAACTATTGCCCTGACAGTTACCAGTTTTGCAGGATTACAAAGATTGATGCGGGGACAATTATTAGATGTTCTGCGACAGGATTATATTCAAACTGCCAGGGCGAAAGGTTTACCGGAAAATAAAGTTATCTATGTCCACGCTTTACGCAATGCTATTAATCCCCTGATAACTCTTTTGGGCTTTGAATTTTCCAGTTTGTTAAGTGGGGCATTTATCGCCGAATTTTTCTTTAACTGGCCCGGATTAGGTCGCTTAATTCTGCAAGCTGTGACGGCTAAAGATTTATATTTAGTTATGGGCAGTTTAATGATGGGTGCTACTATGTTGATTATCGGTAATCTTCTGGCTGATTTACTTCTCAAAGCTGTAGATCCTAGAATTAAATTGGAGGATTTAAAGTAGGGGAAATGGGTAAATTTTATCAGTTATCAGTAAACAGTAATCAGTTATCAGTGGGGAGATGGGGAGATGGGGGAAATTTCAACTAAAACCCTAAAACCCTAAAACCCTAAAACCCAATCCCCAACCCCTTTTTTCCTTATCACTTTTTATCTAACCAACTATGTTAGCAACTACTCATTATTTACTCAGGTCAAAACAAGACGGACAATACCTAGTAGCGCGTCTGAGAAAAGGTGAAAGCGAAACTCCGGCTAGTTATCTGCTTCTGTTTAAAGAATCCTACGATGCTTTAAGTTATATCAATACCCATGCTCAGGATTTAGCCAATAATTTTTCTGTGGAAACTCTCTCAGGAACACAATTAAAGGGACTGATGCAGCGATGGGGATTTGCAGGAATTGGTTTAGTTAGTGAACCTTTGGAACCACAGGTGCAGTTTTTAGCCTACGAAAAAGGATTTAATCTCTAAACTATGAAAACGCTGTTAATCACTGGAGTTAGTGGGTTTTTAGGTTGGCATATTTATCAAAAAACTCGCTCATCTTGGGACAGTTTTGGTACATACCTTAATCACAATGTCAATAGTAATAACCCAAATTTAATTAAAGTTAACTTAACAGACTTAGCCGCAGTTAAAGAACTTTTTCAACAGATTAAACCCGACGCAGTAATTCATGGGGCTGCCCAATCAAAACCGAATCTCTGTCAAGAATTTCCCCAAGCATCCGAGGCAATTAATCTGACAGCTTCTCTAGAAATTGCCCGTTTATGTAGTCAATATCAAATACCGCTAGTTTTTACCTCTACCGATTTGGTTTTTGATGGTAAAAATGCCCCCTATTCCGAAAATGATCCCGTTTCTCCAGTCAGTATCTATGGTAAGCAAAAAGTAGCGGCAGAAAAGGGCATTTTAGCAGTATATCCTCGGGCAGCTATTTGTCGAATGCCTTTGATGTTTGGTACCCCTTCTCCCAGCGCTAATAGTTTTCTGCAACCCTTTTTAAAAACCCTGCAAGAGGGAAAAGAATTATCTCTATTTACCGATGAATATCGGACGGCTGTTGGGGTTAATAGTGCGGTGAATGGTTTACTTTTGGCATTAGAAAAAGTGCAAGGGATTATTCATCTGGGGGGTAAAGAAAGAGTTTCTCGTTATCAATTTGGTTTACTAATGGCGGCAGTTTTTAACCTTCCTAGGCAACAAATAAAACCCTGTTTACAGTGCGATGTTCCCATGAGCGCACCGCGTCCGCAGGATGTTTCTCTTGATAGTTCTCTCGCTTTTTCTTTGGGTTATCAACCATTAAGTAATAAAACCGAATTAGAGGCAATTAGAGATGAAATTACCTGAACAAAAGCGGACTATATTAATCATCTTACTCCTGTTTTTAACCGCTATTCTCATGACCAATTATTTTGAGGTAGGGATGACGGGAGTGTTAGCTTTTTTCGTTGCCTATCTTTCTAAAGGATTGCGAAAAGTTAAGTAGGGTATGTTGAAAAAGCCTGAAATGCCGATAGGAAAAATAAAATATCCTAAAAGTCCTGCACTTTTTTTATTCAGTACAGATGTATAGAATCTCGGCGGCAACTCCATCAGAACCAGAATCATTTGAATTATCCTTTGCAATTTAATTGGCGTATTTACCTGCTTATTTTCCCGACTTCTCTCCTATTTTAGTCTTTTATTAAGTCATTTTTTAAGCATTTGGTTATAAACTTGTCGTGAAAGAATTGGGAAAAACTCTTTGTCTTGATAAAACTTTTTTTCATCTCCAAAGACAACTAAAATATAATGAGCTTTGTTATCAGGACTGACGATAATAGCCGCATCATTTCGATTATTAAATGTCCAGCCCATCTTAGCATAAAATTGAGTGTTAACGGGGAGAGATTGACCTAAAAAGTCTTGGATAGGATTAAAAGGTTTTTCTTTCCACGCTTGAGGATGTAAATCTCGTTTAATTAATTGTTTAATCGCTTGGCTATAAGCTGGCGAAATGGCTTGTTCTTGCTCAATTTCGAGAAGCAATCTAGCAACGCTATAGGTATTTAAATAATTTCGTCTCGGTGGTGAGCTTTTGCCGTTAAGCTGACGAATTTGTTGGTCTGGTCCGGCTGGATCCTCGAGTAGATTGGGGATAGGAAAAGTTTTCTGACTAATATTAAGGGGGTAATTAACAGAATCAACAAAATAGGATGCAAAAAAATCATTAAGAGCATAACGTTTTCTTCTCCATTCGTTGAGTTTTTCTGGTGTGAGGTCTTTTTGACTCGATTTGGTTTGAGTAATATTATCAACAATAATACTAGCTGATTCATTATCGGAATCTTTAATCATTTTAGAAATAACTTTGAGTTTTTCTGGAGGAATTTGATTCGGCTCAATTCCTTGATAATAATATTGACTATAGAGAACTACTAGCCAGAAAAGCTTGACAATACTAGCCGGATATCTAAATTCACTATCTTGATAAGCAGCATAAGCGCAACATTCAGATTGATTTAAGTCAACTAAACTGATAGATAATTTATCTATTGGTAACTTTCTAGATCGAGCTAAACTTACAATATTGTCAACGATTTTTTGCAATTCTTGATCTTGATAAAAAGTAGGTGACTGTTTAACGTTATAAGTTAGCTGATTAGGTTGACTAGGAAGTTGAGGTGTTAAAGGTGTTAGGGAAAAATCATTAACGGGCGTTTTTCTAGGCAGATTAGTTATATTTTGCGAGCTTACTATCAGGTTAATTTGATAATCTAAGTTATCTTCTTGCGTTTCTATGACTAGGGAATAGTCGCCTGTTTCGGACAGAATTGTTTTATAATCTCCTTGAAGATTTTGGGATTTATTACTTGGAAAAACCAGGCTTATTTTTTGATTAGTTGTTAATTGTAATTGCTGCCCTTGAATTCCCTGAAATTCATAACATAGGGTTTTATTGGGAGCAACTTTACCTTCAATGGATTTAGGGACACTGTTAATTAACAATAATTTAGTTGTCGTACAGGATGCCTTTTTGGAGGAGTTTAAGATGAGATACAGAGCGATTGCAGATGTTATAAAAAAAGAAATTAAGATGGGCAAAAACCTAGACCATTGGATATGGTAAGTCTTCGATTGTGTTCTGACTTTTATTGACTTTCTTCTTTTTCTTTCCATGATTAAGTTCCTACCTTATAGTTAATAATTTTCCAATTTCCACTCTCTTTTTTAAACCAATAGGTAACATTTTTTTGATAAGTCTGGGTTGGGGTTCCACATCCGGCACTTCTGGGACCATGGAGTGTAAGTTGTTCCGTTACATTGACTGTTATTGAAGGTGACGAACCTGAAGGATCAAAGGAGACTATCCGATTAATATTGGAAAAATCATAAGTATAATAACAGCCTTTAGAGCGCAGCCAACCCACTGTCCCCCCACAGATTCCATCATTACATTTTTCTAAGGTATTAGAATAAAGTTCTCCGGTGGCGTATTGCTTCACTAAGCTGTCGTCAAAAGAAGAACCGAAAGCCTGTCTTTTAATTTCATACCAACGTTTAACAAGTTTTTCTGCTTCATCTTGTGTGAGATCATGGGAAGGTGAGGGAGATGGAGAGAGTCTTGGTGTCGGTGTCGGGGAAGAAGCGAGCGTTCCTAAACTTATATCTATCTTAAAAGTTTTAGAGCCTTTGGGGGCAGCAATTTGCAGCAAATACTTTCCGTCTTCTGGCAATTTTGTTCCTTGTAAAATTTGATTATCTGGACTATAAAGCCACACACAGATATCATCATCTGTGTTATAGCTAAGGTTTTGTCCTGACTTTCCTGTAAAAGTGTATCCGACAGCTTTAGTGGCACTAACCTGATTAGATTTTGTGATAGTTTCAGTTGTTAGGTTAACATTTTCTAGATTTTCTGCCAGGAGAATAGCTGTGGGTTTTTGAGGACATTCTGAAGTTATTTGAGGTTGATTAAACTGAAAATTACAACTACTGAGAAAAAAGAGAGATGAATAAATAAAGATCTGTTTCATAACTTTACAAGTGCCGAAATATTTAGGATTAGTTCTGTTTTTCTTTTAACCATTTTCCCCAATAATAAAAAGGAATAACTCCTCCCAAACCAAGAGCAAGAAAAATACAAATAAGCATTAATATTCTGGTTTCTAAGGGAAGTGTCCGCCCAAAAAAATCAAGGGTATAAGGTTTAGATTGTGATGCTACTTTCTGAGTAAAAACTGTGGCTACATATTCGCCTCCCCGTCGAACGTTGGGTTGGATATAACTGATTTCGTATCGTCCTTGAATTGCATCAAGGAAAATTTCTAATTTCTCGGCAATTTCATCAGCATCACCAGCAAATTCAGTAACTCCTCCTGTTAACTTCGCAATTTCCGCTAACTGTTTTTGATCTACAAATTCTTTTTCTAGTTGCTCTCTAGTTGCTTGGGATAATTTTGGGTTATTAATATCTCCACGAACAGCAGGTTTACCTAAGGAATATTTTTTGCCTAATTGTTGTGGGGTTAAGCCATATCCTAGGGTATGAACAACAATATCTTTATTGTTCTGAAGATTGGCTAAAGTTTTCTGAATTTCTTGATAATTACTATTATTATCAAAGCCATCAGAAAGGAGAATAATTGAGAGTCGTGGTTGAGGTTTTAAAGGTTTTCCTTCTTTATCTTTAGGATAGAAACGACCTTCTTTATCGTTTTTAAAAAATTTGACGGTTTCTTTGAGAGCTTGATAGAAGTTGGTCGTTGCACAAGGAGTTTTATCCGCAAGACTACCTAGAAAATTAGTTAGTTTAACATCTTGCACTAAATTAAAATTATCGAGAGTTTCTGAAGTAACTTTTGGGTAATAATTACAGGCTCCAGGCTTGTCATTTTTACCTTCTACCCCAAAGGGAACAATAGATAAATAGGTGTTGCCTTTACGCTCTGAGGCTAATTTAATAAATGTTCCCAGCGCGTTAATTGCTGCATCTAATTTTCGCTTTCCTTTAGCAACCGCTTTGGCATCACATTTTGTGTTGAGAGCCTGAGAACAATTCATACTGCCACTAAAGTCGATGAGAACGACAATCCAAGCATCAGGAGGAGTCGTTTCTCGGGGAGACTTCCAGTCAAAAGGTAGTTGTTTTCCTTGATAATTTTTGTTGTTTTTTTTATCAAGAACTTTCAGCTGAAAGTCACTTTCAGCTAAACCCATAATCGGTTTACTTTCTTCTCCTGTCACTTGAATTTGAAGAGTCACTTTATCGTCGATGTCCTCAATATCTGTGATTTCAGGTTTAATTCCCCAAGCTGGGGTAATAAGAGCGCTTAACATAATCATTGATAAACTAAGCTTGTGGGTCAAGGAAGCGATTGTAGAAGACGAAACGATAGATTTTGGGTTCATCGGGGTTGTGGTTATCTTTAACATGGAAAGTTATCAGGTTATTGTGTTTAAGGGTAATTTCTTTGTTGTTAGTTAAACGTCTGCCATTGAGTTCAATAAGGTTGTAAGATGTTGGGTTAGGATCTAAAATGGCATCACGGCTGATAATTTTGATGTCAGCAATATGGGGGGGGAGTCCGGGGAGATAAATATCCGATCCTCTTTCTACACCATCAGAACCTTTAGTTTTGCGGACAGAACCAATTTTGATGATTCCTTTGGCGGGAAGTTGAATCGACAGTCCCTCTTCGATTTTTTCGGCATCCGATTCGCTGACAAATTTGAGCGTTTTATGGATGTTAGGAAAGACTGAATTTATGGATGTAAATTGAGGATCAATGCTTTCGAGTTCGGGAATGATTTTCCTGTACTCGAATCCTTTACCGGCTCTCAGTGCTGCCATGTAGCTAGGAGAATTAGTAATTGTAAAGGTTAGGCCGAGCAATAAGCCTAAAATGGCAAATCCGAGGGGATCTTCTGCTTTTCTAAACGCTTCTGAGGTGCCTAACCATTGACGAATAAATTCAAAGATTCCCACCGCTACTAAACTGGCAACACCCGCACCGATGATGCTAGTATATAACCGTTGTCGAAAGCGATCGCGATCCCCCGCTTCCATGCTGTAAAATTGCCAAGTAAGTCCTTCGGCTAATCCAACGGCTGCACCGACAAAAAGCCAACCTAAAAGTCTGCCTGGAAATTCAGCAACTCCAGATTGAATTAATAGCTGAAAGATTCCACCCGCAGCTAATCCGGCAATCAATCCGATTAAGGTGGCAATTAATAGGGGAACTAAAGCAATCCGAAAGTTGAGTTTAGGACGGGTGGGATTACTAATAAATATTTCATTCATTACCATCCCAATCCCTAAGGATATAGCGACGCAGGGGAAAAGAACCACCTCTGGAAACCGAGACAGGATTTTTAAATCAGTCAAGAAAATCTGACCGATATTCCAGCCAATTAAAGCCGAGGTTATTCCTGCTAGTATGTAAAGCCAAATTCTCATAGGTTTAAAAACTATCCTCTTGGGGGAGTTGACGAATCGATAATTGGGTTTACTTTACCGCAAATTGGTGGTTTATTACTTAATGTTTGACCTAGTTGAGCAGCTACATCACACTTCAAAAGGTTATAGGTATTCTTTCCATAGTTAATCACTCCATCAACATCAATCTTAATAGATTGCTCCTTTTTAAGTCTAGATTTAAGACTTTCTTGGTATTGTAAAATAGCTTTAACCCAAGCTTCTTTATCTGCTGTTTCAGTCATATTAGGAAAGGAAAGTCCAATTTCAGTTTTGGGATCAAGAACATTAATTACATTAGATGAAGATGAAACAGAAAAAGCCTCATCTAATTCTTTTACTAAATTTTCTAAACTAGATTTGGTCTTTTGTGGTTTATCAAATTCCGAGACGGCCTTTCTGATTGCTTCCTCTTCTGTTGGAGTCGGAGTTGGAGTTGGAGCGGGAGTTGGAGCCACTTTAACTTTAGAAAATCCTAGGTTTTTACAATTGTTAGCAGTTGCTTGAGTTGCTTGCAGTTGCATATTTTGAAGCAGATTACATTTTAGAGCTTGATAAGTTTTTCCATCCTTATCAATAATACCATCAATATCATCAGAATTAGATGGTGTAACTTTATATAATTGATAATACAATATAGACAAAATCCACTTTTCTTTATCTTTATTATCTTCTAGTTTATTTAGAGTCTTAAGCTCAAAAGATTTATTGGGATCGAGAATTTTTGAAATAGCTTCATCAATCTCATTCTTGTTAGGTTTAAAAGCATCTGCTCTAGTAGTTTGCTTCAAATCTTGTTGAATTTGTAGTAATGACCCTTTAGTCTTTGGAAAGCTTTTGATCGCTTTTTTAATAATCGGCGATTCTGAATTGTTTGATCCTCCGGGTAAACCGGGTACAGATAAATTAGCTAAATTCAATAATCTTTGAAGGAAAAATCCTCCTAAAGTGAATATAAGCAAAAAACAAATAATAGCAATAAAACAGCCAGATGCTCCACCTTTAACTTTAAGCAGATAAGATAGAAGCAACATTGCTATTTTTTTTATTTCTCTAAATACCAGTTCTTGCCGAGGTATATCTCTTTTAACTTTAATATCAAAATTCTTACCTTCATCTCCCTTCAATTTATGGCGTTTATATACGTCACTAGGAATCTTTTCCTGGGCGAGATGATAAAAGAAAACGGTTAAACTATTTCCTTGATATGATGTAACTTTTTCTTCTAGTTTATCAAATAGGCGAGCAAGATGGATGTATTTTTTAGTTTTTTGATCGGAATAAAAAGGATGATTCCAAACTTTGCTTAGGTCATCTATAATTTCTTGCCAAGGTGTATCATTTAATACATAAAATTTTTCTAAATCTTCCGTTAAATCTCCTTTTTCTTGGCTTAGATAACCTGCTTTTTTTGCTTTTTTCTTTAAATCTTTTTCCAGTTTTTTACTGGTATAAATTTTGTATATTCTGCACCAGAGTCCGCCGTTATTTAATAAGAGTTTAGCTGTAGCATCTATCAATTCTGGCTGTTCAATTACATTAACAATAAGTATATTAATACCTTGGGGGATTTTACTAAATATAGTAGGCGAAGTGGGGGAAGCAGCACCTGGTGGGTAGATTGCTCGTGAAATTTCCTGTTGAAAACTCTGAGATATTGGATAATAATCCTTCTCTTTTTTCATTATCCAAGCGACAAAATCTGGCAGCTTTTCAGGGCAAATGATGGCTTGTAGCGTCAAAAGACGTACTTTAAAGTTATCATAAATTTGTTGCTCATAAGCATCTTTAGAGCCTTCGCCTTCAAATATGTAATTCCAAAAGGTTGTATAATCCTGTTGAATTTTAGGATTGTTCAAAGCATCTTCGATAGGGGCTAAATTTTCTTGAAAGTTTCCAGTCCGGCAGGAATTCTTAATAGCAGTTCTAATTAGGGTTTCTTCGGGTATAGCTGGGGGAAGTTGAGGAATACTGTTTATTGTGGCTCTTATGGTCTCCTCTGCTTTTTTACTGGCGGGATGAATGACTAAAAAGCGATTTGGTTTCTCTAAAGCCTCTACATTACAGGCCCAAGAAATCAATTCATTATATCTTGCTGGGTCAGTTTTAGAGGCAATTTTATGAATGATTAAAGCAGTATATGGTGGCTGTTTTTGAGGAATAATTATCGGTCTTTCTCCTTCCCAAATCCCATCCAACTCAGGCGGAATATAGTCATTAATTTGAGTCCCAGTATCGTCATATTCTGTAAACCAATCGACTTGTTTATGATCGGAGGGGTTAAAAGTTGGCATTCCATTTTTCATGTACCAAGATACAAGATCAGTCAGCTTACCCCTTTCCTGACACAAGAAATAGCGATAGAGAGATGCACCCCGTCCCCGTTCATCCATCCCCCGTGTGACGACGGCAATGACTGACCAAGCCTCTCCATGATATTCCACTTCCCGTCCAATAATGGCGGGATTTTGGCTAGATGCGCCTTCAGAAACGGCAAATTCCCGATTTTTAATCGCTAACTGTACAGGTGTAGGAATTTTAGCAAGGGTTGAGTTCATGTACTCTCCCGAAAAACCCTGCGATTTCCACTCACCAGCACCGCCAGTGCCATCGACTAAAATACCCGTGCTAAATTCATGAATGTGAATAGTAGTCATTGTTTTAATCCTTATCTAATTCTTTGTGACGTTGACCGGTACAAAGCCAGTAAATCGGGGAAACTAAACCAAAGGGTCGCCACCGTCTCGGATCGCGGATAATAGAAGTTGTTCCTTGGCGATCGCGTTGTTTTTCGATCGAGTTGGGTTCGGGATAATTGGTTCCCAACGTACCAAAGGCAGAAGTGGCAAAATAGTCCACTTCACCTCCTCCCCTATCTACCCAGTTTTCTAATTTATTTTGCATCAGAGGAAAGCGTCTTTGTGTCAATTTTCTCGGTTCATGACGACTCACCCACAGTTGACTCAGTTCGCACTTACTAACCGCAAAAGCAACGCGGCGCTGTTTGGGATTAATATCCACCCTGTCTAAAGCCGCTAAAAATTTTTCTAGTCCAATAGCATAGTCTTTATCTTTGCGGTGAGAGGTTCCATCCACTAACAATAAAAGACCTGTAGCCACCACACAGTCTTCGAGATAGTCAACTAAGCGCGGATCGCCGGTTTTGTTAATGAGATCCCGAAGAAACTCGCCGGAATAATCTTTACAGTTAACATTGAGACGTATTGCGCTAGAAGATAGGCCTCTTTGCAGATTTTTCAAAGAAAATTGTTCTTTGAGAACAATACTTAATCCATAATCTTTGACTTCATCAACGGTGGCTTCCAGGGGAGTTGGTTCTAATTCTAGTCCCTGTTCCAAGATGTTCTGTGCCATGTTCATCAGTTGTGCGCTGGCTTCTTGGTTCCCCACTGGAGTCACCGATTGAACTGGACTATCGGCCTTAGCATTTGGCCAATAGGCGAGGGAAGCCATATAGGCGGTTTTACCAGCACTGCGATTGCCGATAACCCGTATTTCGGCATTGGCATCTTTTAATTCAGGAGCTTTTGGTTTTAACCAGTCAAACGCTTTCATTTTTGCTGCCTTAGTTTGTTTTTTTACTGAGCCAATAGAGAGGTTCAATTAGGTTATAAGGTTGCCATGAGTTTGGTTCTCTAATCACTGAAGCTGGCTCTCCTTTTTTAACCCGATCTTCTCGGTTAGGACGTGGATTATCTCTGCCTAAAACGCCAAAGGTAGAAAGGGCAAAAAAACGCAGATTCTGGGGAATAACTTTTGCTCGCAAGGTTTTAGTAGTTTCTCGTAAATGGACAGCGAACAAATCAATTTCTGGGTCAAGCCTACCGGGCCAAATTTCTCCTCTTTCGCATTTACTCATAACTATTGCTAACTTCAAATTCTGAGAACGACCCCGCTCATCCATTAATTTAAGGAATTGTTTCATGATTCTGTTATAAAAGTTATCAGTTCCGGGTTCCCATCCTGTTAGCATAATTAGACAGCCGATGACATCGGTAAAACATTCATTAATAAAATCTTCATGGATAGGCTTTCTTGCACTGGGACTGGCAATTGCCTCAAAGACTTCTCCGGGATAATCTCTAGCGGTTAATTGAAAAGTCTCCGTGGAACTATACCAATAGGGTTTGGCTGTGATACCAAAGGAATAAAACGGTAATTCATCTACTGACTCAATCTCTTGTCCGATGACAGTTCTATCTAGATCGGCCGCCTGTTTGAGAATATTTTCAGCTTTTTCTGCAAGTATTCTTGTGGCGGGATTTTGAGGATTGACAGTAAATAGTTTTTTGCCTTGTTTGTGTTCTTTGAAGTAGGATAAAGCCGCTAAATAGGTGGTTTTTCCTGCTGCTGTCGGTCCAATTACTACAATATTTCCACTGGTCATTTTTACTCCTATTTTAACTTTATTTTGCGAGATGACTGCCCAAATAAATCCAGGGGAGTTCTAATAATTTTCGATTATATATGCTCGTAATGAAACATCTAATTGTTAACCCTTGAATACTACGGTTAAGTTGATTGATTTGAGGGTGAATCGGTCGAAAATAACGCTGAAAAACATAGTTATCTCTCTCTTGCCATGTCATAGGTTGGAAATCAGGATTAAAAGCGAGTTTTCTGGCTTCTTCTTCGAGATCGATTGGGACTAAATCGGCTTTATTTAAACAGAGAAGAAGATGCCGAATTTTCGGACAATCTTGCTGGAAAAATTCAAGCCAACGGTCAAAACGATTACACCATTGTTGTCTGGTGATAAAGTCAGCTAGGTTTACTTGGCTGGTCGGTTTAATGATGTCCCGATAGGGCGGTAAAATCAACATAATTCCTTCAGCTTTTCTGATCGTTTCGAGAAATCTTTGCCACTCATCAGGTTGATTTTTTTGCCAAGATTTTCGCCAGATTTCACCGGGGGTGTCCAACCAATCCAAGGCAATCATTTTCTCTCCTGTGGGAAGGATGACATTAACTTCTATGTACTGCTCAAAAATTGCTTCGGGAGCGATACTACCAGTTGGTCTTGGAGAGCCAAGTTCTAGGTCTAAAAAAAATCCTCTAAGATACTGATAATCGGGATAAGTAACTTTGACATAATTTCCCCTGGGGTTAGCTAATTCCAAGACTAGGTGAGTTTTACCTGTGTCGCGATCGCCAATATAAATAACTCCCAAGCACTCCACCTCCTGATCAATGAGTCCTGATTGATAGCAACCAAACAGCGATCGTGTTTAGTTTCGGTTTTATATTACTTTCTCGTAGCGATGGCTGCTTTTTATGCAAAATTTATGATTATCTTAACATAAATTTACATTCTCGATAGTACCCCGCGCCACATCCACTCTGGCTGCGATACCGAAGGCAGTCCGGGAGCGAGATCGCAATTCCCTCAACAATTCCTCACAAAAAAGAATTTTAATTATCGGTTTTTGCATAAAATGCCAGTAACCTGACGAGTAGATAAAAGGGGTAGTGATCTAGAAAATGCAAGGAGAGTTCTCTGATGAGTAACCCAGACAGCAAACTTAAGCTTCTTGAAGAAATGGCACTTTTGGCTAAAAGCTCCCCTGCAAACAGCAAGGAGAGACAAAAATGGCTAACAAAACTAACCAATGAGATTCAAAACTCTAATAAAGTGTACTGTAAAAATATCTATAATTTTCCTAAGTCTGTCTATCAGGATATTTTTCACGAAGCTCTACAGCAGACTTTTTTAGAGATTTTTGAAAAAATTGATCTGTACGACCCAAGTAAAGGTAATGTCTTGGCATGGGTAAGTTTTTTGCTCGATAAGCGGTTTATCGATGCTGTCAGGGAACATTTAAAACTGCGACATAGACAAGATAATGGCAAGCGAATCAGAATTTATGAGCAATCTTTGGATGTTCCTCTCCAGTCGGAGCAATCAAGCTGGAACCATGCCCCAGATACTTCCTTGCTTGATATAATCCAGCAACCTGAGTCTCTCTCCCCCCAAAAAGATTGGGAGAGATTATGGGATTTTATCCAAAAAGATCCTAGAGATTGTTTTCGGCAGACTCACATAGAAAAGCATCCGGAGGCGAATTTTCAAGCAATCTGTATAAGGCGATTTAATGGACAATCTTGGAAGGAAATGTCAACAGAATGGGGAATCTCCCTAGCAACTTTAAGCAGCTTTTATCAACGCAGCGTTGATAAATTACAACCAATTTTTCAAGAATATCTTTAGAAATAGGAGACAAAAACCATGATGCCACTAGCTGAACGTTTAACTTTTACAGTCCCCCTGAGCGGTGCTGATTTTAAATTAGCTCAAAAGTTTAGTTGCGAGCAGAAAGATGCTGATAAAAGTAAACAGGTTTTTCTAAATACTTTAGCCGTGCTTGCTGTTAACTTTTACTGCCAGTGTTTGAAAGTAGAAACAAATTTAAAGGAAAGCATTATTGGGGATTATACTCGGCGAATTTTAATGGATAGTGCTGATTTAAAGATCGATGTTCTCGGTAAATTAGAATGTCGTCCGGTTTTGCCAAATGAAAATATCTGTTATGTCCCGTCCGAGGTATGGTCAGATCGAGTGGGTTATGTTGTGGTAGAAATTGATGAAGAAGCGAAGAAAGCTATTTTATTTGGATTTGTCGAGCAGATAGAAACTGACGAATTACCATTAGCTCAATTACCGGATATTGACAGTTTAGTTGATTTACTTCTTCTGGCTAAAAACAAACAATTTCGGGAAAGTCTGAAAAGAATTTTTGACAAGAATTATTGGAATGAGGATGAATCAGCAGAAATTTTAAAAGATAAACAGAAAAAGCTTGTTCGTAGAGATAGTCCTGCTCTACCTACAATCGATAAATCTATCACCTCTCCTCTCTGTAGAGCTAAATACATTACTCTGAAAAGACGGACATTTATTCTATTGGTTAGGATAACCCCTACAAAAGAGGGAAAGTTTCAACTTCTCGTGGAGGTTGAATCATCTAAAAAAATTCCATCTGATTTGAATTTGAAGCTATTATCTTTATCCGACCAAACTTTGAAGGCAAATCCGACAAAAGGAGATCATTACATCTCTTTGGAATATACCCTTCAATTGGGAGAGAGTTTTCAAATACAAGTGAAGCGAGCAGAGGAAAGTCACACAGAACAATTTTCTTTTGACTAAACCCTATTAGAACGGGATAATTTATCTAAATTTCTGATTAAAGTTTAGATAAATTGTTCAAAATTTGATCTTATATCGATGCTAAAGTAAGCTATGCCAAACCAAAAAGATTTATCGGATATTCGCAATTATCTCTACGATCAAGCTGAAGTGAGATGGTGGTACAGCTTGTGGTTATCTTTATGCGCTCAAGTTTTAGCATTAATTGCGACAGTCAACAATAAATTGTGGCTTTTAGCTATTGCCGGTTTTCTTGCCTTAATTACTCCAATAGCAGTAGCATGGTTGCGAGAATGGGCTAATAACTTGACACAAAAAGCTGATAAATGTAGAAGAATGATTTTATATGCTGATAGTTTAGGAGAAGATATTCCCAGCCATGAGTTAGCTATGGTTAGAGCTTGGACGACGGGAATTAAATTGCAACAAGCTCCTTTTACTTCTCCTTATTATTCATCTTCTCTATCTAATAGTCCACAAAGATTAATGGATATTACAACAGAATCTGCTTACTTTACTGAGTTTTTAGCGGCAAAAACGGTCAATTATTTACTGGTATTTTTAGTTATTTCAATTTTAATTTTATCAGGAATTATTTATTTTGCAGACTTCGCAACCTCTACGGCTACAATTAGCCAAGAAAATCAAGATATGAGTGGAGTAAAGTGGGCAGTTAAGGCAGCATTAACAGCTATTTCTTTTATCCTATCTGGGGATATATTACTGCTTTGGAAAAAGTATTCAGATCTGAAATTATCTGCTCAAAGTACTTTTCAAAAATGCGCCGATCTTCGTTACGATAAATCCTTATCTATTTCTGAAGCTATGCAGGTTGTTGAGGACTATCATCTAGCGTTGATTCAAAGTCCACCGATTCCTCTAAAACTTTACCTAACTTACAGAGATCCCTTAAACCAATCTTATCAAGATAGTCATTCAATTAGTTCTAATCAACCCTAATTTTTCTTGGGCAATGCCCAGCTTGCTCACAAATTATCTAATATTAAAAACATGGGAATTCCTCCTTTTAATCAGCGCGGCTTTTTGCCGCCGGGAGAACATAAATTAGATAGCTGGGAAGAGCTTGTAGAAAGATTTGGAACCACTCGAAGAAGACAACGTCTTCTAGTCGGACTAAAAAGAGTATTGCTAAATCTTCAACAAGCAGGTTGCCAAAAAGTCTATCTTGATGGTAGTTTTGTGACTAAAAAGCGAAAACCCAATGATTATGATGGTTTTTGGGAAAGTGAGAAAGTAAATCCAGAAAAGCTTGATAGTATCCTGCTGGATACTTCCTTAGAAGGATGTCGAGAGCAAAAGAAAAAGTATGGAGGAGAATTATTAACCGCAGATACGAGAGCCGTAAATGGTCAAACGATTTATGGTTATTATACAATAGATGTAGAAAGAGGAATTACTAAAGGTATTGTTTGCGTTGAGTTACAGTTAGTGGATTTACAGCTATGGTTTTGAACGAAAAGGGATATGAACTTAGAAAAGCTCAAGCTCAAGAGTTTGAGAAAGCAATAGTAGAATTTTCTGACTATGCAATTCAACATCCTGAAATCGATTCAAGAATTTTGAAAGCAAGGGAAAATTCTTTACGGACTTTGTTAGCGAGAATCAACACAGAACTGGCAGAATATGAAGACAAACAGCTAGAAAGTTTAGCTTTGGCTGCTAAAAATTATCCAAAAATTAGTCAGCAAAGATATAAAAGCTTAACGAAATTAACTAATAAAATTCAAGAATCTAATCAAGTACAAAATCAAAATATATATAGTTCTTCCCTGGATATTTCTGGAATAGCATGGCAGCAAACCTTGAAGCAAGTATTTGACAAAATCGACCAATATAATCCTAATAAAGAAACGGTATCGCAGTGGTTTTTATCGCTGTTCAAGCTTCAATATCGTAAGCTGGAAAAAGAGTCTTTATAGGTTTATTATTCATACTGACAAGACTCAGTATATAAATCTGCAAACTTTGATTCTTTTATGTTATTTATCGATGTGTCCTGGGGATTTTTAAGCTTTTTTACCTCTAAAAGAGTATTTTCAGGAATACCAATTCCCAAATTCTGATTAGGCAAATTAGGACTACCTAAATCAATTCCAATTAAGCAGCCATATTGATTGATAATAGAATTTCCATCCGCTTTTGGTTTAATTGTACCATCGAAGCTGTCGTAGAAAAATTTATAAGTTTGATTTTGTTGCATTGGATTTAGATCGGTAATTTTACCATCAATTAAATTGAGATTTGAATGAGAGTCTTCTGGAGACTGTCGAGCGGCCATATAAACTTTTTCTTCTAATGCAGCCTTAGCTTTGCTCAGTTGAGCGATTTTGTATGTTTTATTGCTGTTAAAAGTCATTATAGCTAAGTGCTGACTCACCTCTGTAATAGGTCTGTAGTTTCTGAACTCTTTTCGTCCTTGATTAGTTAATATAACAATTTGACTATTTTCTCTGTTTTCTAATGATTTTGCGGTGGTTAGAATATAATAAGTTGTATCTTGTTGAGAATGAGATTTTTCTGCTTTCTTGTCATAAGCAAAAATAATACCCGCAAACAAACTAGAGCTATTTGTTTTGGGGTCATAAACCTTAATAGTTACTGTACTTTCTTGTAATACATTTTCTACTTCAGCTTTTGACGGAGGAAATAGTCGACGAGTGATAGAAATATTCATAAATATACTCTTAATAGAAATTAACCCAATTGCGAAACCAAATAGAAAAACTAAGCAATATTTTTTGAAGCGAGATTCTTTATTATTAGGCCATGTCCAAGGAGTTTTGTTGAGATTTTGTAAAAGAGCAACGACTGAAGCAGAACTTTGCCATTTTTTATCATCCTCATTATCTTCTATCTTTTCTTGAGCTTCTTTAAGAGCAAAAGGTAAAAATTTATATCGAAGTAAATCGATCAACAAAACCACTAAAAATTCTCGAGAAAAATCCAGAAAGATAGACTCTCTCGTCGCAATAACTTGAGGAATTTCTGCCTCGTTAATGAGAGCTTTTGCTAACTTTAGGGAATAGCAAGAGTCTAAAATAACTAGCTTTAAAGTTTTTATTTTTTGAATATTAATACATTCGCAAAATCTACTATTTGGCCAATATTCATATTCACTAATTTGTATATTGTTGTCTTCTTGACCATTGCCTTCTTCCTCATATGGGTTATGTCCCAAGAAGTAAATAACTTCAAATTGATGCCCATTATCGACAAGTGATCTTATCTTTTGAGAACTAATTTTTTCCAAATAATGCAACTCTAACTTAATACCCAAATTATGACATATCGAAATTGATTTTTCCCAGATATTTTTTTGCTTTTGAATATTTCCTTCTGGGATATCTCCGAAAATAATCAAAACTTCCAATGTTCTATTAGACGGTCGAACATACAATTCTTGTTTAGCTTTATTTTTTGGTTGTGTTATCCCAAATATAAGGCTAATTTCAGGATGATTTTTGAGTAATTTCCAATGATGCCAAAACAGCTTTTGAATTTCCAGAATTTCAGTTTCAATGACAAAGATTACTTTGGTATCAGAGTCCAAAAATTTTTCAAGACTACTTAAGAAATTTTTCTCTATTTTTTCTTTAACTTTATTAGGAACAGATTCTAACCAGTTATTTAATTCTTGGTTAAATTGTTCTAGGTTACGATCTAATTGTTTTGCACATCTATCTAAATCCTCATTTGCCGAGCTAGGATTCAGTCCTAATTTTTGAAATTGCTTATATTTACTGTTCCAATTATTATATTTATTAATCAGTTCAGTAGGATAATCGAGTTTAAATTTTTCGCCGCATAAAAAATTATAAAATCGTTGAATACTCCAATCAAAGATTAACGCTCGCAATGGATTAGTTGATAAATATTTTATTTGCAGAGAACATTGAATTTTATCATTGCTCGGTTCTAAATTGAGAATAACGTATTTAATCATGGTTCAAATTAACTAGCTAAACTCGAAAACTACTAACATAAAAAAACAACAACCTAGAAATCCCTACGTCAATGCTTTTGGCAAAATCCTGTCAGGAAAAACTAAAAATCCCAAATAAACAGGATAATAGATAATCTCCTTCAGCTTACTAAGCTGAAAATCAGGCACAGAAGTAGGCCAATTTCCTGAAAATGAGCTACAAATAACAATCAACGAAGTCGTGGCGGTTAGGGAAGTAGAAAAATAGCTCTTGGGAGGAAACTGTAAAACAGTTTTTTTGCGACTATAGCAGGTTAACTTTGCAAAAGCAAGTAAATTTTACATTTCTTAGCCTTTAAACGTCAGCCTCTGTTAAAGCTTGAGCGAGCATTCTGGCTAGATGGGATTTATCTTGTTGATTGTAGAGAGTAATGGCTTGACGATAGTAGGATAACAGTTCGCGGGCATATTGGATTTGTCCATCGGCAGTTTTTAGATTAAGTAATACCCAGCCTAAATTGTGGTAGGCTTCAGGGTAGTCAGGTTGGAGTTGAATCGCCTGCTCCAGATGAGTTTTCGCTTGCTTCCATTGTCCCAATTGAGCGAGTAATGTTCCTAGTCGATAGGCAATAAAAGGCTCCTCACCATTGTTCTGTAGGTAAGCTTGATAAATTTGAAGGGCTTCCGAGGGATTGTTGAGATGCTCATGACTAATAGCCGTATTGATAAGCACCCAGGGGGCTGCGTTGGGGTGACGACTAGCTTGTTGAAAGCAAGGAAGAGCCTGACTCCATAACCCTTGTTGAGCTTGTTTCCAACCTTTGAAACCCCAAGCAAAGGGATGGTCTTGAATTTGAGTCAGACAGTCTTGAATGCGCCGGTCTAAATCTTGGCTTTGTTGGCTAGTGGTGGCTTTGTCAAGAGCGGCAAGCAGGTAGGGATAAACCCAATATTGAATTTGTTGATTCTTTTGGGAGGGGTTTTGTTTGGATTTAGTAATTGCTTTACTAGCAGCACCAATAGTGGCTTTAAATTGATTTTGATTGAAGGTAATCCAAGCTTGAATTCCGAGAGCAAAGAGATTGTTACTATCAAGTTTTAGGGCTGTGTTGATAGCGGATTCCGCTTCTTGCCAATGACCAATTTTACCGAAAGCCCAGGCTAAATTCACTTGTATCCAAAGAGCTTGAGGTGAAAGTTTAGCTCCTTGTTGTAGTTGTTGTACGGCAGATTCCCAGTTATTTTGATGGCAATATACCAAGCCTAAAACTCCGTACCCTCTACCATCATTAGGGTTTAGTTGAATTGCTTTTTGGGCAGCAATTTCAGCTTGAGTATCATTAAGATGAATCTGCAATAGCGCTTGTTCAACTGCGGCTGCACCATTATTGGGTTCGTTGCTTAAACATTTCTCGTAACTTTGAACTGCTTCGACAAGTTTTCCTTGTTTAACTAACTCTCTTGCTTTTTTTTGTAAAGGAGAAACAAATTGACCTTTGAGCGCATCAATCAGTTCGTCAGCAGTTTGGAAACGATCCTCAACATTAATTCTCATTCCAGTTAGGATAACAGTTTCCATTAAATTAGAAATATCTGGATTGAGTTGTCGGGGTGGAATGAGGGGATCTGATGAACGTTGCTGCAATAATGCACTAGCTCTATCCGGTGCTTCAACTGGTAATTGTCCTGTTAAAAGTTCATAGATTGAAGCACAAAAAGCATAAAAATCCGTGGCAGGAAAACGTTTACTCCTTTGACTATATTGTTCATAAGGAGCATAACCCGGGGTTAAGGTTCTGGTCATGTCTCCTGTTTGACCGGCGATAAATTCTCTCGCTGCACCAAAGTCAATTAAAATCGCTTTATCTTGAGGATCAATTAAAATATTGTCAGGTTTAATATCCCGGTGTAAAAAATTATTATTGTGGACGGTTTTTAAGGCATCAGCAATTTGCAGAAAATAGCATTTCACTCGATCTTCAGTTAGCTTTTTTTCTTGGGTCAGGATTTTAAAAAGAGATTTTCCCGCAATAAATTCCATGACAATATAAACTGTATCGTTTTCGTCAAACCAATCATAAATTTTAGGGATATTGGCATGATGACATTTTTGTTGATGGCTGGCTTCTAGCTTAAATTTACTGGTTTGTTGTCGTTTTATTTGAGGAGAAATAGAGGCAGGCCAAATAACTTGATTCCCTTGTCTAGCGGATTTTTCTGGCCAAAGTTCTTTGATAGCCACAGGAGCATTATTCGCTCGATAAATTCCTTTATAGGTAATGCCAAATCCCCCTTCACCTAAAACTTGTTCGATCTGATATTGTCCCTGTTTGAGTAAAGTTCCGATGCTGAGATGATGGAGTGATGTGGTAGTTTTGTTAGGGGATACAGGGGTGAGATTAAAACCACAACTAATACATTGTTGTGTTCCATCAGGGTTATCAGTTAGACAGCTTGGACAGAGGATAGACATATTTTTATTGTCTTTGAGACTTATAATTATTGTTGGTTAGGGAAATTACTCTCAACATTTTCTCTTGCTTATCTATTTTGAGATTTTTGTTCATCTTCTGAATTATTTACTTTATTTTAAGTGCCAGAAGTCATAAAACATTGCATAGCTAAAAGCGTTGCATTATCGGTTGCTCCTTGATTAATAACTCTTTGGATGGTTTGATCAACTGCCATTTGTAAAGATTTAAATTGACTAAAAATTTCCGCCAGTTCCTGAGTCGGTACTAAATCCCAAACTCCGTCAGAACAGAGAAGTAAAATATCTTCATTTTCTAAAGTCATTGATAAATTGCTAGTGGTGCGACTTAAATTCTGCACATAGCCTTCACTTAAATGTTTTTTTGAACCGATAGATTTGAGTAAGACATTTCGATCTGGATGGGTTAAACTTTCCTCTTCTGTTATTTCACCGTTAGCCACTAACATAGCTACCAGTGAATGATCTTCACTTAGTTGTTTAATTTTTCCTTGTCGTATTAAATAAATTCGACTATCTCCCACATGGGCTATCATTAAGCTATCATTGATCGCTAATGCAACACTTAAAGTTGTTCCGCCATTACGAACAGTATCAGCAATAGATATGTTGGCTTTTTCAAATAAGTTTATTAGCCATTTATTACGCTGTTCTACTGTTTTAAATTCTGAAGGAAGGGGTTCTTGTAATATAGTTTTAACAGCAATTTGACTAGCTACTTCCCCTTGGGCCATTCCTCCCATACCGTCAGCTACAACGCCTAAAATAAGGGTTTCTAAATTACTAATTTGTTGTTGTCTTACACCGTAGTTATCTTCATTTTGTAGGCGTTCTGTTGAAAGTCCAACGGTTGAATAACTGGCAATATTCCACTGCACTTTCAGACTCCGCAGTGAATGGCGAGTTTCGATTAATAAGCTGAGAAATTGAGCTAGGGGAAAGCGTTCTTCTGGAAGAGAGGACAAGGCAATTTTCAGCAGTTGATAAAGACGCGGAATCGGAGCAATTTCTAAACTAATAATCTGGTCAGATTGAGGTAATTTTTTATGGGTAGTTTGATACAATAAAGCGGCGATCGTATAACTGCTCATTGATTCATTGATCGAGCGACTTGCAGCAAGTTCAGGAGCGCAATAATCTCCGATAACACCAGAAGTCAGGCTTTCTTCAATTGAGTAAGCGCAGGTTAAGTCAAAGATTTTGAGGGGTTTGTCTATTTCTATAAACTGGGGAAGCAGGTTGATTAAATACCAGTTTTGTTTAGCTATATAAGAAAATAACTGACAAATTTGAATCACTAACGTTAGTGCTTCTTCTTGAGAATGTTCTTCTTTTAGCCAAGCTTCTAAAGTCAAGTTTTCTTGAGGAAATCGCGTTAACAGAAGAAGTTTTTCTGGTTTCGTCTCGTTTTCGACTGCTGTTTCTGGGTAGTATTCTTCTTCTAAATAGTCTGTTTCTGCGGACTGATTTTCTCCAGAATCATCATCTTTTGTTGAAGTAATATTGACAAATTCAGAATCTTCCGAGACTATTTGTTCAGTGGCAATATCTTCATTTTGTTTTTCATCTACCTCCTGGGATTTTTCCTTGATTGATAGGGGATTAATAATAGCTGAATCTACTTGAATATCAGCGATAAGTGGAGCGATTAAGCTGTAGTTTTGAAGAATTTTTCTCAGTTGCAGTTCCCGATCGAGACTACTATTAAGAGAGCCGACACGCAAAAGTCCCAATTGAGAAGATGTTTCGCCCTTTTCCCCATCGAGATCGGCAATGGGTTGAAACTTGACTTTGAAGTAATAAACATCTGCGGTTAATAACCCTAGATAGGCGATAATTTCTATCTGGTAATCTGCCATAGAAAAAGATTCTTTTTCTTGAATAAGCAGGGGGGAGAAGTTTTCGGTAGATGGTGAAGTCATGAGAGGCAGCCATTAAAACTTTAGTCGAACACAATCGGGGTGGGGCTAACCACCCCAAGAAATGTTAAGGAGTTTGGAAAAGAAAGCGAATTTTAGCGATCGCAATCTCATCACCGGAACTGAGAGGGGTTGGGGCAGTTATTCTGGCGTTAAAGCGAGTTTGACCGATGGGTTTAATAAAAACCCCATTCAGAGAACCGAGGTCTTTAATTTTCCAAGTTCCTCCATCGGGATAAATTTCGGCATGGTTGCGGGAAACGGTTTCATTATCGGGGAATTTTTCCAAGTCCACATCCACAGGTCCGGTGTCCGAGTCAAAGATGCCAATCAGGGTAAAACCATCAATGAAAAATTCAGCCACCGGGGCGTTAGGGTGCTTGGCAATCAGTCGGGCCGTTGTTGTTATCGCCGGAGTAATCGGTTGGGGCAGCGGTTCTGGTGTGAGTGTTATCGTCTCGGCAATCGGTTGGGGAATTGGCATGGGTGTGGGTTCCGGGATGGGATCGGGGATGACAGGTGTAGGTGGTGTCGATGGGGTCAATTCTGCACCACAAGCATCACAGTATTCTGCTCCCTGGGGGTTTTGATCGTAGCCACAAACTTTGCAAACAATAGCCATTGGTTTTTCTCCTTTTTGAGGGATATAAGAGGAATTAATCAGATTGAAATTAATCTTACTGTTGCCTGACTCGGTGCCAGAAGTCTGCTCAAGTACCGGTTAGTTTCCGAATAGTTTCTTCCGAGAGATCGTCGTTGAGGTCATCGCCCATCTTGACAGTTTTTCCTCTCGATCCCATTTTCACGGTTTTGCGGGTTCCAGAGGAAATCTGACGAGTTTTTCGCAATTCTTCAATCCCTTCATTCAGAGATTCGAGCATAGCATCATTGCCAATTTGAACCGTGATGCGACGGGCAGTTTCCAGGAGTTTTTCGGCTTGTTGGGGGTTACTCTCTGCCATGCGGGTTGCGTCGTCAACTAATTGGGAAATATTGCGTTGTTGAACGTATCCCATAACTTCTTGATCGACCTGCGCTGTCCCCCCCTGTCCAGGCACAAACTGGACAACAACGTTCTGCGGTAGTAATTCCCCCCGTCGGTTTAAGCCAGGAATGTCATAAGTCAAGCCCAGTTGAGCCAGACGAATTTTTGAACTAGGACGACTATCGATAGCAAATTCTAAGATAAAGATGGTTTCATCCTTTGCTTTGGCGGCACCAATGGGATAGGGAGCTTGATTTAAGGAAAATTCTGCCAAATCGGGATAAACACGGGTAAGGCGCAGCAGTTTGACTCCCTGAACAGTTTTTAAGCTGAGGACAAGATTGTTAATCACTTCTTGCTGGGCTTGCTGATAGTCTGCCAGTAGAAGGTTGGGAAGATCGGTAATAGAAACATCGTTACCACTAGCCGTTCCTGGAACAATGTGACGGCAATGCCCTCCCGTCTTGCCGCTTATGTCTGTGAGCAAGTTTTCGTTAAACTCGCCCACACCCAGGGCCGTAATCGAAATCCCTTGACTGGCAAATTGTTGGGCTAAGTTTTGGCAATCATCTTCATCAAAGGTGTCGCCATCGGTAAAAATCATGATATGGCGGCTAGTCATGCTTTGATTAGCTAGGAGAGCCAGGGCTTGATTCATGCCTCTCCCCATACAAGTCCCACCGCTAAAATTTCGCAGTTTAGCGATCGCGTCTTCCAGTTGACGGGTTTGGGTAACTGGTGTTAAGCCAATCAGAGTAGAGGCTTGATCGTCAAATTGGATCAGAGCAATCCGATCTTCCGGGGTGAAGCGTCCTGAATTAATCAGGGTGCGAAGCGACTCAATAACCATGTCGATTTTGGCAATGCCGCCCACCACTCTCGTGTATTCCTTCCCATCTTGTCTATAGATTTCGCCGGTGGGTTGAAAATCGCCAGCCACAATTTCGTACATCGAGCCACTGGTGTCAATTAGAAAGACAAAGGTAGTAGAAGGACGGGTTTGAGCGACTTCTTGGGTTGGTCGCAACTTCAGCATAATAAACAGTCGCTGATCTGGAGTATCGGCCGGTAAAAATTCTCGATGGGGGGTAATAGATATGTTAAGCATTAAAATTTCCTTCAGAGAATAGGTTAACTGTTGAAAATGTCTTCTAAAGGGGGAAACATTCCCTCCATGGGTTCTATAGCCCCTAAATCGGGGGCAAAAAGAGGGGGTAACTCTTGATTTCCTTCATCTTGGATGTTTTCAAGGTTCGACTCGCTCAGTAGGGGTAAATCTAGGGTCAGGACAGTTTCTCGATAGCCTTCTCGGATATCTTCGACCCAAGCGGCGATAATTTGATTGAGACGGTGATCGTTGACAGAGCATGAGCTTCTTGCTTGAAAATGTTTTCGGATTGCTTGGCGAATTTCCTTGGTGAAGATAGTTTCAGGATTATTTTCCTGATCGGCGGTTAGATCTAGAGGATAATCATATCTTTCTGGCGAATTTTTCAGGTTAAGAAAGAATTTATAGACTACCATTTGGGCAACCAAAATAAGATTAATGAGTTGATATTATTCGATTGGACGGTTCGGGCGATGTTTTTACCTCTATCGTAATCTGTCCAAATTTCCGGCGATCACCATCCTTTAATTGATGCTCTAGTTTTTTCATCCCCTTGGCTTGTCCATAGGACGAGTTATACTGCATGATAATGTTTTCCCCTTTTTGAAAAACCTGAGCCGTGATCGGGGCATAACCCTGTTTTTTGGGTAAGTAAATATTAGCTTCCGAGGAACTGCCCAAAATGATCGGGCGAGAGCCTAATAAAAATTCTCGTTGTTCCGTAGGACTCCAATGCACGATCAGTTTAGCTTGTCGAGTCAGCAGTTCCAAAAGAGCGATCATCATGCCAATACAAAAACCCAAAATCGCTGAACCTGCTAAACGTCCGGCGATCTCATTACTCGCTCCAGTCAGCAAAACAAAACCCATTCCTCCCATCGCGCCACCGAGAAACCCGCCCAATACCGCCCTGCCGATTTTCAGATTGGGGACAAAACGAGCCATGCCGCCGCCAAGCATTGTCCCTAAAATCGTCCAACCCAGAAGTGGCCCCCCTGGGGCAAGGGTGGGAATGCTTTGAATGAGAAAACGAGAGACAAGGAGTCCTGAGCTACCAGCAACCAATCCGGCAACGATTCCCCCCACCGTACCGATGCTTGTCTCACCTAGGGAAAGAAGGCGACGACGACGTTGATAGAGGTTCTGCCCGACAATTAACGCTAAAGAAGCACCCACAGACAGGATAGCCGTCCAGCCACCTGTCCGCAAGGCATCATAGATAAATCTAAATTGAGGGGTTTGCAGTTGATTTTTAGGAAGAGATTGGCTGAGTAAAGTGTATAAAATTCCTTGATTTTGCTTTTGTTCTCCGATCAGCTGCGAATCATAGATGAGTTTTGCCGCAGATTGAAAGGCTTGGTCAAATTCTCCGGAATTAGCATAGAAGACTTTTTTATCTTCTCCCGTCAGTTGAGTCAAAAAGTTTTGATCGGCATCTCCCGTTCCGACGGCAATAATATTGATTTTTTGGCTCAGAGCCGTTTGACCGATGTTTAGGGTCGCCTCTACAATCGGTTGGCGATCTTCTTCTTTCAGGGTTGTTTCGGCGATGGCTTTACCGATGGTGGGGAGTACACTTTCAAATCCTTGTCGTCCTGCGGCGGTTTCACCGAGTAAGAAGGTTTCTCCAGGTGCGGGGAGTTGCAGTTGTTCAAAAGTAGCGCGATCATCAGGTTGAATGACTAAGTGCAGTTGAGCAATTTGATTTTCCTTTAAAACATTAGTGGTTGCTTCTAAAGAAGGCATTTCTCGATCGGGTATTAAAGGAGGAGCATCAGTAATCAGCAGTATGACTTTGGTTGCATGGGAACGGAAAGGCTGACGGGCAGCTAATGCCAAAGCATCTAAGCTACTTTCTGGCGGATCATTGCCGTTAACCCGTTGAATGCTGCCGATTTGCTCACTAAAGCGATCGCTATCAGGGGTGAATACAGAACCATCAAAGTTGAGAATTTGCGGCTCTTCGCCAAATAAGCGATCGCCAAAAGCGATTAGGCCTATTTGAGCATCAAGTTTCCGTTTTTTGAGTTCTTGGGCAAAGTTTTGGATGCCTTGTTGTACTCCGGCGATCTCCTCATTCATACTGCTAGTAACGTCGAGAACAATCATAATATCAATTTGTTCTGGAGAAGGAGCCGGGGCGGGTTGTCCATCTGTAAACAGCAAGATATGACGATCAGAGCTGCTAGACTCTAGTTGCTCAATCGCCGTTGCCAGTCCTAAATCCATTCTTGTCCCCCCACCATCAGATAAATTGTCAATGGCTTGATTGAGGGTGGCTAAATCTGAAGTTAGTCCTGTGCCAATTTGAACCTGACTGCCGAAACCAACCACCGCAAAGCGATTAAACGACCGATCCTGTCGCTCGATAAAGGCTTTTGCGGCATTTTTCGCCTCTTGTAATTTATTGTCATCGTTCATGCTGCCAGAGGTATCAATCAACATTACGACAGATTGAGGATTCTGTTCGACAATTGGCGGACGTTCAGTCACCGTGAGAAAAACCTCTCCTAGCGCGATCGCCGCTACCAGACATCCTCCCGCACCACATAATCCAAAAATTAGGGGTTTTCTGAGATTTCGCCTGATCTGGCCCAATAAGTTCTGCATTTTAATTTCGGGGGAGTATATTATCTATTCGCCAGAAGACCTGTGATTTACGCCAAAGCTGTCACAAAAGTACACAAAAAAAGGATATGGCTGAATAAACAGTCAATTAGTGAGTAAATTGTTCAACCTCTACAGGGATTTGTGTTTCTAAACTACTCGTAATTGAGCTTTGTAAAGTAATCAGTTTTTCGTAACTAATGTCATCGTTTTCAGACTTAATCGACAAATATTGCCAATTCAAAGTAGTATCTGGAATTTTCTAGTTAACATTTTAGGGGGTCTCATTGCTTACACTTATAATCCTATTAAGCCTTCTCTGCATTTAGAGGCAAAAAGCTTACCTGCTCTAACTTATGCCTTTTTTAAACTGCATCGAACTCACATTTTACCCCTGTCAGCTTTCACCGATATTCAGCAAGCCCTAGGTAAAAAAATTAATTGTTTCAATCAACAATCTCAAATTCTATTGACTGCTCTTGGGCAAAATTATAGGTAAAATGATCGATAATATTGGTATCGCTCAATTCGAGATTATAAAAATCAATTGTCGGTTGATCAAAAAGTGGGCCAGCGTGCCAAGTTCCCACCTCTAATTTAATAAAACAGTCCCCGGGGATGCGAAAAACCTTTAATTTTTCTAAATCCGGTTGAGGATGAGGACTAGGGGGGGCCACTCCTAAAAACCACTCTTGTCCCCCCAAAGAACCAAGACATTGGGTACATTGACTATGACGAGTAATTCGCTTAAATTTACGTCCGCGAGTCTGTAAACGCATAATATAAAAGCGTGGCACACCGTTTTTTAAATGCAGTTGTGCATCGCTTTCATCAAACGGTTTTCCATCATGACTAGGGGTTATTAATTGACCGTAGGGACGGAAACTCTCGGCAGTAATTAGTTGCGCTGACAGGGGACGAACGGTAATCGAATTACTCATAAAAATTACTGCTGACTAACAGTTATAGCTGTACCATCTCGGAGAGAAAGAATATTATTAATAGCAATTCTTTCCCCAGCATTTACTCCAGAAATAACCTGATAAGCTTGCCCTTGAATCGTGCCGACTTGAATTGGTTTTTGTCTGACAATTAAACGCTCCTTGGCATTTTCTTGACCTTCTTTAGCCTTTTCTTTTTCGGCCACAAAAACAAAATTCTGCGCCCCGATGCTAGTCACTGCCGTGGTGGGAATTAATACCCCCGGTTTTTGATCCCAAATTACCCGCGCCCGCACATATTGGTTATTGCGAAGACTGCCATCATTAGTAAAGGCAAATTTCACTAAAACCGATTGGGTAGCTTGGGAAACGGTGGGAGAAATAAAAGTTACTTGACCGCGAACCCCGGCACTGCCATCGGGATTAATGATTTCCACGGGCAACCCGACACGCAGACGCGGTTGTAATTCCACGGGAATCTGCACATTTAGTTCCAAAGTTTTGTTATTAGTCAACGAGGTTAATTCTTCACCCAGGGAGATAATATCGCCGACTTTTCTTTGATTAAAATCGCCGACAAAACCATCAATCGGGGCGGTAATGGTGTTAAAAACTAAATTCTGACGCGTCGCCCCTAATTGCCCCTCAGCGCTGGCTACTGCCGCTTGACGACTGTTCACTGTTGCCGCTGCCGCCGCCACCTGTTGCTGTGACGCTAATTCGTTTTGAATGGCGATATTTAATGCTTCTTTGTTTGCCTGTAGGGTAGCTCTAGCCGCCGTCACCTGTTGACGGGCCGCATCACGATTTTTAGACTGGGCCTCTACTTCTGCCCTGGTGGCCTGAATGTCGCGCCGGCGATTATCTAAGTCCTGTTGGGGCTGTGCGCCTTGTTTGACCAGAAATTCGGCTCTTTTTAGGTCTTTTTCCGCTAAATCTAAATTAGCTCTCGCTCTCTGTAAATCGGCTTCGGCGGCGCTCAACGTGGCGATCTGACTTTTAACATTGGCTTCGGCATTGGCCACATTTGCCCGATTCTGGGCAATTTGGGCTTTATTTGCCGCCGCTTGCGCTTGTCTTTGCCTTAAATCTGCCTCAGACCCATTGAGGTTTGCTTTGGCCGAATTTACCTGGCCGATACTGGCGTTTACCTGTTGCTGTTGTTGTTCGGGATCCAATTCGGCGATTTTTTGTCCCTGAGTTACCTGATCGCCAGATTTAACGAAAATATACCGAATCCGACCAGTAATCTGAGGGGAGACGCTAACACGCTGTTGGGCGAGCAAAGTACCGACAAATTCGCTACTTTGCACTAATTTGTCGGTGCCGAGGGTTTGCAGTTTGACGGGAACAGCCGCCGGTCCGGTGGCCTGGGGGCCCTGGGGGGCGCAACCGGCGACAATTAGGGAAACGGCGATCGACGAACCGATCGCTCTCGATACGTTAACGGATCGTTTAATCATTGTTAAATTTAGGGTTTTTTAGCGGAAAAAGTGCTAGTAAATCGGAAAAGGAAGATGAGGAGAGAAGCTTTTCCTTAAATTTTACTCTACAGAATTGATCAGCGTGATTATTAAACTTCTGGCATAATTAATTTTTGAGGGTTCAAAAACGGCAAAAATAAGGATTAAATGGCATAAAATCCGTAAATAGACCATTTAATTGATTATTATTCATTCTTAATTCTCCTGACTACTGACTACTGACTACTGACTCCTAACCCTAACAACAATTTTTGATTTTTACAAGAGGTCTATTGTTTGCTTTGCCCTAAGCTAACAATATTACAGGTGACTAATCTTTGGGCGAGGGTAGTGTATTCTAGGCGACCACCGGCGATCTGATATTCGTCCCGAGGCGCCGGTAGATGACCAACGGGTGCATTGAGGGTATAGTTAAGATTTTCTTTAAAAATAATCCAATCACCATCTTTACGCCAACCGATGCGATCGCCAAAAGTTTGAAAATTTTCGATCGCCACTAAGCGCCCCGGTCGATTACCTGTCTCAATAAAAATGCGAAATTGGGTACTGAAACTAAAACGTCCCCCAGAAGCTTCTTTCCAGAGTTGATCCATCTTTTGCAGATCCCAACAGGCCAATTTTTGCAGGTCTTCCATGGTAAACCAGCCCTGTAATTCCCGTCCGGTCGCTTTCAGCATTAAATTCCGGGTTTCATCGTTAGCTTGTCGCCAATTTTGTTGAGCGAGGAAATTTTTCAGGCGAGTGTAATTAATGCCCGTGGTCGGTGATACCATTTCCCCAGAGGTGGCAGTCTGGGCAACGATCGCCGGCAAGGGATTGAGAAATAAAGCGATCGCAAGAGTGATCTGACACAAGGAAAAATTAATTCTCATAAACCCTATTTATTAACCTGATGCAAAGAAATCCTACAATAGCATAGACGAAATTTGCCGTTTTTACCGCCTCCTTAACTCCTATGGCTTTCACTTGGATCCGACACCATATTTTGGGATTAGAAGACTGGCAACCGGAAGAATACCAAACCCTGCTACAAACGGCCTCTAGTTTTCGTGAAGTTCTTTCCCGACGTACCAAGAAAGTGCCGGCCCTACAGGGACAAGTGGTGACAAATCTTTTTTTTGAACCTTCCACCCGCACCCGTAGTAGTTTTGAACTAGCGGCGAAACGTCTTTCGGCCGATGTTCTTAATTTTGCCCCGGGTAGTTCCAGTTTGACTAAGGGTGAAACGATTCTCGATACCGCTTTAACCTATGTGGCCATGGGTACGGATATCTTTGTCATTCGACATCAACAGTCGGGAGTTCCCGATTTAATTGCCGCAGAAATGGATCGTTTGCAGTCGGGGGTCAGTATTCTTAATGCTGGGGACGGTCAACACGAACACCCCTCCCAGGGACTTTTAGACCTGTTTACGATCTGTTGTCTGTTAGATGAAGAAAATCCCCGTTTAGAACTGTTAGAGGGTAAAAAAATCGCTATTGTTGGGGATATACTCCATTCTCGTGTCGCTCGTTCCAATATCTGGAGTTTAACCACGGCTGGGGCGGAAGTACATTTGTCCGCACCCCCCACCCTACTGCCGAAATATTTTGGGGAATTGTGCGATCGCATATTTCTCCACTGGGATTTAGAACCAGCTTTAGAAAAGGCCGATTTTGTCATGACCCTGCGACTGCAAAAAGAACGAATGACTGCCAATCTTTTGCCCAGTTTACGGGAATATCATCAAAGTTTTGGCATTACTCGTCCTCGTTTGCAATCCTGTCAACCGGGGGTGAAGGTACTTCATCCCGGTCCTGTGAATCGGGGAGTGGAAATTAGTTCCGATTTAATGGACGATCCCGATTTTAGTCTGATTTCCCAACAAGTTACCAGTGGTGTCGCTGTCAGAATGGCTTTGTTATACCTGATTGGTAATCTTCGCGGCGATCAGTAAAAGTTTCTCAGGGATTTGCTCTTTTAGTCTGGTTTCATTGAAACAATCCTAAAGTTTCTATCAAGGTAAATATCATACTTTCTTCCTCCCTCACACACAGCATCTTCTGCTTCAAATAGGTTAGTCTCAACATCAAATTTCATCGCTTTAGGATTCCTACAACCCTGTTTTAGCAAAGCATCAGTCAACCGTGATTTCTCTTCCGGGGTCAAAGCTCGATAATCACTGCTATTAGCTTGACCTGCATAGATTGACATTCCCATAATGCTAAGGGATAGTAAGCTTATGATCGATTTGGTCTTCATTTTTTTAACTTCCTGAATACAATAAAAACATCATTCCAAGGGTTTTCAACCCAAATTTTCGGTAATTAGTTCGGCACGATTACCGATCAACTATATCTTAGGGGAAGCATACCTAGATTGCAATAAGTATAAATACTCAAGCTATCCCTAGGGCTTTTCTAGAAACTTTGACCGATACCGAATTCCGTTCTCAAGGGACTAGATATGGCAACCTACTCCTTTCTTTTTTAACTAAGGTTGGCTGAATAAATCAAAGGCTCTTCAGAACTTGTCATGTAAAATTAAATAAAAAACAGACAATTATTGCTAACCAATAAAATAATAATTTATCTTTAAAAGTTCACTATGCTTGCAATACAGCAATTTATTGGTTAAAATATAGACAGCCAAGACCAGAAATTTTAGACACAAGCTATACTTATGCCATCAAATCCACAATTAAAGTTAATGACCGAGCTACTTCACCTAGAAGAAGTTGTAGTTACCAATTATCAAATTATTACCGATATGGCAATTGTTTTACATTTAGAAAATATGTCAAGAGAAAGCCAGTGCATTCATTGTGGAAGTAAAACGGAAAAAGTTCATTAAAACAATGAATTAACAATCCGAGATTTACCCTTTGGAGAACAGGCATTATATCTGAGAATCAATCGTCGTCAGATGAGATGGGAGAAATGTGGGAAAAAATTCACAGAAGAACTAAATTATTTGCCGAAGAAAAGAACCTACATAGACAGATTTAGAAAAAAATAGTGACCGAATTCCTGAATAGTGATCTCAAAAATACGGCAGAAAGAAATGGAGTAAGCGAACGAGAAATAGAAACGATGCTCAAAGACTTAGGAGAAGACTTAATAACCGCAAAACCTCAGGTTCTAAAAAAACCAGGAATAGATTAAATAGCCATGATAAAGGGAAAAAGAAATTACTATGCTGTGTTAGTAAATATAGACCCAGGGAAAATTGTAGGCTTAGTGGAAAAAAGAATAGAAGAAGCATTAACAGAATATCTGAAACACTTGGTAGAAGAGGTTTTGAGCCAAATAGAGGAAGTAAGTATAGACCTGTGGATAGGGTATAAAAATGTGGCAGAAAAACTAATGCCTCAAGCTCCAATAGTAGGAGATAGATTCCATGTAATGAAACAAGTAAATAACGAGCTAGATGAAGCCAGAAAGGAGGTAAAAAGAGAGGCAGCCAAGATAAAAATAAGAAAAATAAAGAAAATATCTTAGCAGGAATAGCCAAGAGCAAATATGCCTTGTTAAAGAATGAAGGAGACTTAGTAGAGAAAGAAAAGAAAAAATTGGAAGAAGTATATAAAGTGTCTCCAAAACTTGGGGAAATACACAAATTAAAAGAGGAATTTAGAGAAGTATTTGAGAAAAATACGGAGGGGAATGAGGGATTATTTGCCTTGAGCGATTGGATAAAAAAGGCGATGGCTTACTTTCCTAAAAGCTGCCAGACAATTCGGCGGTAGATTGACGAAATAACTGCCTATTTTGATAACCGAACAACCCAGGGAATAGTGGAAGGAATTAACAATAAACTGAAGGTGATTAAAAGGAGAGGCTATGGATTTAGAAACTTTAAAAACTTTAGTATTAGATGTTTATTAAATTGGCATTTTGCTAGTTAATTTTACATGGTAAGTTCGGAAGAACCTAATTTTTGTTGAAATCCTATGAGTAAGGGTATAATTAAACTAAGAAATCAACATTTTCAGCTAAAGCCATGCAATTAGCCTTAGAACAAATTATCGTCAATCCCGGTCAACAGTTACTTTTAAAAGAGCTTAACTGGCAAAAATTTGAGACAATATTATCAGAATTAGGAGAAAGTCGTGCTTCTCGGTTATCCTACAGTAACGGAATATTAGAAATTATGGTACCTTTACCCGAACATGAAAAAGATAAAGAAATCATTAGTTATATGGTTCAGTTTTTGTTAGAAGCACTCAATATTGATTTTGAACCGTTAGGATCAACAACATTTAAAAACGAGCGGATGAATCAAGCGGTTGAACCTGATGCCTGTTTTTATATTAAAAACTATCAAGCCGTTATTGGCAAAAATAGACTTAATTTAGAAAGTGATCCCCCCCCCGATTTAGTCCTAGAAATTGATATTACTTCCCGTACTTATTTAGATAATTATCGACAGTTAGGTGTTCCCGAACTGTGGCGTTATACTCAAAGTGGCCTACAGATTAATTTATTACAAGAAGGAGAATATATTGAGTCTTTAAGCAGTCCCAATTTTCCTCAGATACCGATTATTGAATTAATTAATCAATTTGTTAAACAAAGTCAACAACTGGGGAGAAGTGAAGCCATCAGAAACTTTAAAAATTGGCTGACGGAAAATATAGATAATAGTTGAAAAATCCTAACATTTTTGACTAAGATAAATTCGTCCGTCGAGAGTTGTATAAACTTCTTGCGGTTCAATGATCAGTTTGTTACTAGAATCTAGTTCACAAAAATAGATTAGATCATTGTTTTGAGCAGGGGATTTTTTAACCTCAGTGGGTGTGGATAAATCAGACAGGACAGAGGTTACAGCCGTTGGTGCTAGTTCTGAAAGTACCATGGTTATTCATTCTTCGTAGTTCGATTTTTACTTTGATGATTAATCAATTCACCGAGGCCGATTAAAATTCTAGAAACTAGCAGAATGAGAGCCTCTTGATTAAGAAAATATCCCGTAGAGGCTGTTAAAAAGTTACTGTTTTCTTGTCAGTTAAATTTTGTTAAGATAATGCCCAAAAACTACAATTTATGGTAGGAAAAGAGGTAAGTCGAAACCGAGTTTGATTTTTGCTTACTCTAAATCAGAAAGAGCATTGGGCAAGATTAGCTAACTATCCCTTTTTTGCCTCTTCCAGGTCATGATAATGCTGATAAGCGCCGATTTCGGGGTTAAAGGGGGCGATTTCTTCAGTTACAGTTAATCCCAAACCTTCTAACATTGCTTGTAGGACAGAATCGGGGGCCAGACGCAGATAATCGGGATTAATTTCTAGGGCTACATGACGATTACCGAGGTGATAGGCGGCTTTGAGGAGTAAATCGGTTGAAGAGGCGGTAATAGTGATAACTGGTTCGGGTTTAGCGATAATTTGAACAATTTCGCCGTTTTCTCCCCGTAGGAAATCGCGATCCTGTAGAATGGTGCCGCGGGGTAAACGAAAACAGAGGGAAAAACCTTCGGGACTGTCGAGACGATAACGGCTGCGGGTGCGTTCTTCGGCCGTAAGTAGGAGGCTAAAAACCACCGTTTCTGGGGGAGGTGGACTAGCGGTATGACGGGGGGGTAAGCGCTCGGTAAAAGTTAACATGGTAGTGGTCAATGGGAAAAACATTCTTATTGTAGCCCTGACTCCAACTTGACCCGAAAAACTGAGGAACTTTTTCTATTTATTTTCCCGCTGCAGACGAATCATCTCATTTTGCACCTGTCGTCTCAAGTTATCATCGCTACTAATCCGGTTAGTAATGGTGTTAAACTGAGCGGCAGTTAGACCACTATCTTGGACAATCTTTTTTGAGTTATTACAATAATCGACGGCAATTCTTTGGGCATTAGCGGGAAGATTATTAAAGCTTTCCCGTTGGTTACAGGTAATTGCTGGGGGACTTTTCCCTAAAATTTGCGAAATTGCCTGATAAGCTTGTTTTCTTTGGGTTTCGATCAACAAAACTGCTTTGGCATAACTTTTGATTTGGTCATCCGTAAAATCTTGAGTATAAGCGGAAGACCGGAAACTAACTACCTCCGTCGTCCAAGAAAATTCGGGAATCACACCGCCAAGAATGGCGATTACTGCCAAAAAAGTCACAATAAAAGAACGTCTTAAGCTTTGACCTAGATCGGCTAGGGGATAGCAGTAAATCACCATGCGAGTTTGTCGCTGAATAGATAATGATAGCAAACTTTCCAGTTAAATCCTGCTTTTTTGAATATT
This sequence comes from Microcystis sp. M44BS1, assembly GCF_020244875.1. Lineage (NCBI taxonomy): Bacteria > Bacillati > Cyanobacteriota > Cyanophyceae > Chroococcales > Microcystaceae > Microcystis > Microcystis sp. M44BS1. The sequence continues at coordinate 3,510 of NZ_JADBVM010000285.1, read as the reverse complement.
TTTAACGATCATAAGTTCCAATTTTAGCCAATATCTCCTGGGCCCGAACCTTAATTTTTGGGCAGAAATTGCTTTGGTAAACTTTTTTAACGTTTTTGGGGGCAAAATTAGTTAAAAATCTGGGAGAGAACCGATGAACGATTTTTGGGAAGTTAGGATGCCTATCGCTTTTAGAGAATATTTATCGGCAATTTGGTCAGCTAATCTCTTTTTATTAGCTTATATCGCTGTTAATCTCTCGCTTATTCCCTTTTGTCTCTCCCCTGGCGGAGAATCGGGGGGAAATCTAGATAAATTAAAGGTTTCAGCGATTCCGATCGAGACAATTCCCGCTTAGAATAATGCAGTGGAATATATAGCCAATGAGGATTTGAGGCATTATTTAGTGATCTCGATCCTGGTGAGTCCTCAACAGGGGAACCATAAACTACTGACAACCACCCTAAACTCAGAAAAACCGCAAAACAAGGAGTTAGCGCATGAATAAAGGTGAATTAATCGATCAAATCGCTCTCAAAGCCTCTGTCACCAAAAAACAAGCAGATGCTGTTCTCACTGCCGCCATCGAAACCATTATCGATGCGGTTTCTGAGGGGGACAAAGTAACCCTAGTAGGATTCGGTTCCTTCGAGGCCCGGGAACGTCAGGCCAGGGAAGGACGCAACCCAAAAACCGGCGATAAGATGGAGATTCCGGCCACTCGCGTCCCGGCTTTCTCGGCGGGTAAACTGTTTAAAGACAGAGTAGCCCCGGATAAGGAATAATTACTGTTGAGTTTCGTTCGCTGTAAGTCTTTTGCCTAGACCTAAACATGGTGGTAATCTTGACTGGGCGGCCGCAATTGCTGGCTGTCCGGTTTCCTCTATTCTCGATTTTTCTGCCAGTATCAACCCCCTCGGTCCGCCAGAAAGCGCCCTAACCGCTATTAAAAGCCATTTAACCAGTCTGACTCGTTATCCTGACCCCACGTATTGGCAGTTGCGTTCTGCCCTCGGCCAATGGCACGATATCGGGCCAGATTGGATTCTCCCCGGCAATGGTGCGGCTGAGTTATTAACCTGGGCCGGTCGGGAATTAGCATCATTTGATAGTGTTTATGTACTAGCACCCGCTTTTAACGATTACGAACGGGCTTTAAAAAGTTTTGGGGGGAAAATCTGCAAACATTCCCTAGATTTAACCACTTTAAAGCCGGTTAATCCCGAAAAACAAGGCTTATTACTCAATAATCCCCACAATCCCACGGGGAAACTCTGGACGGTGGCGGCCATTCGTCCCTATCTATCGCAATTTGGTTTGGTGGTAGTGGATGAAGCTTTTATGGATTTTTTACCCCCGCCACAACAGGAGAGTTTAATATCTCTGTTGCCAGAATATCCTAATCTCGTGATTTTGCGTTCCCTAACTAAATTTTACAGTCTCCCCGGTTTACGTTTAGGATACGTCCTTGCCCATCCCGATCGCCTGTTACAATGGCAAAGATGGCGCGATCCTTGGTCGGTGAATAACTTGGCTGTGGTTGCCGCTATCGCGGCAATTGAGGATAGGGATTTTCAACAACAAACTTGGGACTGGTTAACAGCAGCCCGCGAGGATTTATGGCAGGGATTAGCTAATTTTCCGCAATTACAGCCCCAAACCAGTGCCGCTAACTTCCTCTTAGTACAATCTCAATCTTCCTGTTTACCCCTACAGGAAGCTTTATTAAAATATCATCGAATTTTCATCCGCGATTGTCTCAGTTTCCCCGAATTGGGCAGCAATTATTTTCGGGTCGCTGTCCGTTTACCGGCAGAAAATCAACGATTATTATCGGCTTTAGAGAGTATTTTAGCCGCGTCTGATACTAAATCCGTTGAGTAACGCACAGAAAACGGGTTTCTCGGAGAAACCCGTTTTCTACTCATGCAAATTAACAACAAAAAGGCTCCCGCCAACTGGACGGGAGCCGCTGCCATCGAACTAACCGAAATTAGTCGAGGTCAGGCATTGCCAATGCGGGTTCAGTCTCGCGGTCAATTCCTTTCTCGAAACCGGCGGCGGCGGCGCGAGCGCGTCCAGCGTGCCAGAGGTGTCCAATCAGGAAGAAGAAAGCGAGGGTGAAGTGAGAGGTGGCCAACCAAGCGCGAGGAGACACATAGTTAAAGGAGTTAACGTCAGTGATAACCCCACCCACAGAGTTCAAGGAACCTAAAGGAGCGTGGGTCATGTATTCAGCTGCGCGGCGCACTTGCCAGGGTTGTACGTCATTTCTGATTTTGTCGAGGTCTAAACCGTTAGGACCGCGGAGGGGTTCTAACCAGGGACCGCGGAAATCCCAGAAACGCATGGTTTCACCACCGAAGATGATTTCGCCAGTGGGAGAGCGCATCAGGTATTTACCTAGACCGGTGGGGCCTTGGGCAGAAGCGACGTTAGCACCTAAGCGTTGGTCACGCACCAAGAAGGTGAAAGCTTGAGCTTGGGAAGCTTCCATACCGGTCGGACCGTAGAATTCACTGGGATAGGCGGTGTTGTTAAACCAAACGTAAACGGCGGCGATAAAGCCCATCATGGAAAGAGCGCCCAAACTGTAGGACAGATAGGCTTCTCCAGACCAGATGAAAGCGCGACGCGCCCAAGCAAAAGGTTTGGTGAGAATGTGCCAGATACCGCCAGCGATACAGATTAAGCCAATCCAGATGTGACCGCCGATGATATCTTCCATGTTGTTGACGCTGATAATCCAGCCTTCGCCACCGAAGGGAGCTTTGGTCAGATAACCAAAGATAACTGCGGGGTTGAGGGTAGGATTAGTGATGACGCGGACATCACCGCCACCGGGAGCCCAGGTATCATAGACACCGCCAAAGAACATGGCTTTAAATACCAACAACAGCGCACCACAACCCAAGAGAATCAGGTGATAACCGATGATGTTGGTCATTTGGTTTTTGTCTTTCCAGTCGTAACCGAAGAAATTAGAGTATTCCTCTAGGGTTTCCGGTCCGCGGATAGCGTGGTAGATACCACCAAAACCGAGTACAGCCGAAGAAATTAAGTGCAGAACACCGGCAACGAAGTAGGGGAAGGTATCGACTACTTCACCACCCGGACCGACCCCAAAACCGAGGGTAGCTAGGTGGGGAAGCAGGATTAAACCCTGCTCGTACATCGGTTTTTCAGGGATAAAGTGGGCGGTTTCAAACAGGGTCATTGCCCCGGCCCAGAAAACGATTAAACCAGCGTGGGCGACGTGAGCGCCGAGCAGTTTACCGGAGAGGTTGATAAGACGAGCGTTACCAGACCACCAAGCGAAGCCGGTGGAACTTTGGTCACGACCGGTAGCGGTAGGGATATTAGAGAGCGTTACCACGCGGGAGAACCTCCTCAGGGAAGATAAAGTTTTCGTGGGGTTGGTCTTGGGGAGCCATCCAAGCTCTCAGACCTTCGTTAAGCAGAATATTTTTAGTGTAGAAGGTTTCAAATTCCGGGTCTTCCGCCGCTCTCAATTCCTGAGAAACGAAGTCA
>NZ_JADBVM010000284.1:0-9030 GCF_020244875.1 Microcystis sp. M44BS1 | reverse complement strand
CTGAGATTAAAGGCAGCTTTTAACCCTCTTTCCGCAGTCATTTCCCCATGAAACTTGGGATTTTTGGCTAAGATTGGCTCATCTAAGCCTTTTTCGGCTAATTTATCGCGTATTTTGCTAATTTTCCAATCCTGTCGTCGTACCAGTAACCTTGCCACCAATTCTAACGCCAAGGGTAAATAACCCAAATCCTGACATAATAATTTAGCTGCCTCGATTTGTGTGTCAATTCTGTTATCTACAAGGTAGGAACGCAATAAATCAAGTGCATCTTTTTCTTTTAATACTTCTACCCGAAAAGTCGCAATTGTCGCTGATAAATATTCCTTGCGAGTGGTAATTAAAACCTGAAAGCGTTTCTCCTCTTGCGGTGGTAAATAATCCTTAATTTGCTGATAATCCCGCACATCATCAAAAATAATTAGGACATTTCCCGCTAACCAATTTTGCCAACAATAACGAATTTTTACGTCTAATTCTCCCTCATCTGGTAAAGTTAATTTGAGATGTACCCGCGCAAAATCTAAAATAGAAGTACCGATAAAACCGCCGTCACTTTCTGCCACATTTAACCAACATATACCCCCCGGATAGGCTTTTTCCTGCCATTGTTGCCAGCCAAACTGTCTGGCTAGTTCGGTTTTACCTATGCCTCCCATTCCCGTTAAGGTAGATATAGCAAGCTTTTGGGATTGTTGTAATTGAGTTTTTAAGTCAATTAATTCCTGATTCCTACCAACAAATCTAGGGATATTACTATTAGATAAATTGTGAGGATGTTGTTTAACCTGTTCCTTAACAGGCGGCTGCAGTCAGGGTTTATTGATGTTTATAGTTTCTGCTTGATAAACTTCACGAATCTCACCCTGATTCTGTAAATTTTGACCTCCATAATTAGTCTGGTTCATACTACTATTATCCTGAATTTTCAAGGATTGAATTTCTGTTGCTAAACCCTTGACTTTTTCGGCGAAATCTGCTTCATCATTCATGGCAACCTTTAAATAATCTGCTACTTTTTCTAGATCAGTTTTTGACCCTTTTTCAGCAGCTTGTAAAGCTTTTTCAGCATTAGAATTAGCCTTAAGTTTATTCCAGATGATTTGCCGCAAAGTATTAATTTTTTCTAGAGCAGCTTCGGTAAATTTTTCTACAGTAGTCTGAAATACCAAAGCAACAATTGTCGCCACTGTTATCGGTTCCATAGATAAAATCGGGGTGATGAGGGTTAACTTATTTATCGGGTTTTTGGGGGGTTAAGTTGCCAACAATATAAACAACTCTTACCCCCATCATAGAACTTGTAATTTCATTTAGGCGGGTACTTCAATTTTACCCTGTCCAGCTAATCCAAAAGCGGCGTGAACCACTTGTAGGGCCCTGACTCCATCTTCCTGATTCACCACACAACTGATTTTTATATCAGAAGTAGCAATCATCAAAATATTAATTTTCTCCTTTGCTAAAGCTTCAAAAAAGCGTGCTGCTACCCCCGGTTGTCCTTCCATTCCCGAACCAACAATGCTCACTTTGGCCACATCATTATTAACCACCACTTCCTGTAAACCCAAACTTTCCGATAGTTCTAAAAGGATTTTTTGGGCGGAATTAGCATCAGCTTGGGGCAAAGTAAAAGCGATATCCCGTCGGGGAATACCATCGACAATGCGGCAGCGTTGGGATTGAATAATCATATCGACACTGACATTTTTTGCCGCTAAAACCGAGAAAATTCTCGCCGCCATCCCGGGGCGATCGGGGACGTTACGAATGGCCATTTGTGCCTGATTATTATCTAGGGCCACACCCCGTACCGGGACTAAATTTTTAGGGATTTCGCGATTAGCAACTTTAGCAGAATACTCCACTTGAAAAGCATCACAAAGGACTTTAATTGCTTTTTCTCCGTCCGCTTCATCGATGACACAACTGACTTTTACTTCAGAAGTGGAGATCATTTCGATATTAATTGCCGCTGCGGCCAAAGTGCTAAATATTTGGGCAGCAATTCCCGGCCGGCCGATCATACCAGCGCCGGTAATGGCGATTTTAGCGGCCCCGGATTCGATGATCACTTCCGCTTCCTCTGTATTAGTGGGATGGGAACGTAAAACCGGTGCGATCGCTTCGGCCACGGATTGGGCTTTTTTCAAGGCATTTCCCATCACCGTAAAGGCGATATCGTTGCTGTCACCCTCGTGAATCGATTGAATAATTAAATCCACGTCCACCTGTTGATGGGCAATTTCCCCGAATAAACGGGCAGCGATGCCGGGACGATCCGGAACCCGTAAAAGGGCGATTTTCGCCTGATTACCCTCAAATTCCACCGCATCCACTGCTTTTGTCAATTCCAATCCTTGCAGGGTGCGCGGTTTCGGTGCCGGGGATGTCACCCAAGTACCCGGCTCATCGGTCCAACTGGAGCGGACAACCAGGGGAACCCCGAAATTTTTAGCGATTTCCACCGCTCGCGGGTGGAGAACTTTCGCCCCTAAACTGGCTAATTCGAGCATCTCATCGCAGGTGATTTGGTCTAAAAGACGCGCTTCGGGGACTAAACGGGGGTCAGTGGTGAGAATACCGGGTACATCGGTGTAAATTTCGCAAAAATCGGCTTTTAAGGCGGCTGCTAGGGCCACGGCCGAGGTATCGGAACCACCGCGCCCTAGGGTGGTAATCTCTAGTTGATCACTATCGCTGACACCTTGAAAACCGGCGACCACAACTACTTTACCTTCCGATAGATGACGGGAAAGGCGATCGGTTTTAATTTCTAAAATACGGGCCCGACTATGTTCGGATTCCGTGACAATTCCCACCTGAGCGCCGGTTAGGGAGATGGCCGGTTGTCCGATTTCCTCTAGGGCCATACTCATCAAGGCGATCGTTACCTGTTCCCCCGTGGATAATAACATATCCATCTCCCGGCGCGAGGGTTCGGCGGCGATTTGTTTGGCTAAATTGACCAATCCATCGGTGGTTTTCCCCATGGCAGAAACGACCACCACCACGGTGTTTCCTGCTATTACCGTATTTTTGACCCGTTGAGCGACCGATTGAATGCGTTCCACGGAACCTACCGATGTACCACCGTATTTTTGGACAATTACAGCCATAGTTGTCAGCGCTAGAGACTTTCTATCTTTGTTCAATCTCCAACTTATCAAAATTCCTAACGATAAGTGGTTTTGGTTAACATTCCTTATGTTTTATCAAATGCCGACTATCCTTAAGACTGCACCGGAGAAGGGAGAGCCGGAGCTAGGTTGAGGTAGTCCGAGCATTTGTACTAAAATCTCCCTACTCAGTTTAAATACAGTACACTTATGCTATTAATAATGTTTTGGCTCTCTTAGGTTTGGTGGGTATTATGAAAGATATTTTAATGTTAGATACAGTAAAAATTATCAATTCTGATCCCCCCTTAATCCTAGGGTTAATTCATAGTAGGGTTGATTCATGAATCAACCCTACCCTTGATAAGGGGGAAATCTGACAATTTTTAACACCTACCTACTTAATCCCTGATCTATTTTACTCGGTTTTTGGGTTGCGTGTGTTTCCCCCCGGAGTTTAATTTAAACCTTTCAGGGCAGCAAATAAATAATTAGCTAAAGTCACTCCATCTACTCCTAATTCCGTCCTTTCTTTGGCTGCTAAAATGCCAGCTTGAGCGTGTAAATAAGCCGCTAATGCGGTTGCTTCTGGGGGATGATCCGGCATTTGGGTTAAGAATCCGCCGATTAATCCTGTTAGGACATCACCGCTACCACCTCGCGCTAGAGCGGAGGTACTTTCGGGGATTATATACATTTTACCGCCCGGGGAGGCGATTATAGTTCTGGCTCCTTTTAATAAGACAATTGCACCACTTTGTCGAGATGCTTCTTGAGCGATATTAATCCTGTCTTGAGAACATGATAAGTTAGGAAATAAGCGTTTAAATTCTCCCCAATGAGGCGTTAAAATTGTCTTATTCTGGCGATATGATAATTTTTCTATGCCCAATTGAGCCAAAATATTTAAAGCGTCGGCATCAAGTATAATCGGCTTATCACTATCTAAAACCTGTTCGATAATAGCGGGATTTTCTGTGGTTAATCCCGGACCACAAGCGAGGACATGATAATTATTTAATTCGAGGGGAAGTTCGGCAATAGCTCCCGTGGCAGTTTCGGGACAATCGATAATTAATGCTTCTGGTAAATGACTAATTAATAAAGATTTGAGGGCAGCAGGAACGGCAATAGAAAGCATTCCCACACCACTACCTCGCGCTCCTAATCCGGTGAGAATTGCCCCCCCTGCATAACGACGAGAACCACAGATAATTAATAAATGTCCCTGCTGATATTTATGGGTAAGTAGAGGACGGGGTAAAGGTAAATAAGGGCGAATTAGATCGGGATTAACTCTCAGAATTGGCGGTGAATCTTGTAAAATTGTTTCTAGGTCAAGGGGACTAATTCCTATATCAATTAACTCCACTTTGCCTAGATAGGGTAGGGCCACATCTTGTAAAAAAGCTCGCTTCCAGAGTCCCAAACAAAAGGTATGAGTGGCTTTAATTGCTGTGCCTAAAACCTCTCCAGTGTCGGTGTGAATTCCCGAAGCAATATCGATACTAATTATCGGTTTTTGCCAACTATTAATTTTATCGACCAATTCGGCAATATCTCCCGATAAAGTCCTTTCTAAACCAAAACCGAAAAGACCATCGATAATTAACTGACAATCCTCCAAAGATTCTAAAGTTTTCTGAAAAATTAAGCCTAAATGCTTGACATAATTAGCCTGTTGTGCTGTTAAATCCTTGAGTTTGGCGATCGGACAAAAAAGAGATACTTGATAACCGGCGAGATGTAATTCTCTAGCAATCACGAGAGCGTCGCCGCCATTGTGACCAGGCCCAACGATAACACCGATTTTGGGGAAATCAGCCAAAGAATAGGACTTTTTAAACTTTTGTGCCGTTAACAGGGCTGCCTTTTCCATCAAAGCGGCCACAGGCATACCGGAGGCAAAAATCGCCCCTTCAATGCGACGCATCTGCTCGCTATTAACCACGTTTGACCGATAATTGTAGCTCATTCGAGGGATAAATTGCCTGTTAACAGGTCTAGATCACTTTTTTTCGGATTACGTTCACCTGATTATTGATTACAAGCCTGACATCGCTTTATCCAAGTTAATTGCTAACCTTAAAACAGTTAGTAGTCGCTTAATTAGGGTTTGCGGCAAAAAGTTTTTCGGGGGGGCAGGGGGGTGTAGGGTTTTACCCATTTTCAGACGGTCAATTACCCAATTTTCAGGGAAAAAGTCCCGGAATTTTCGCCCCGATCACTCTCGGCTGGCACTTTTTGAGGTCAAAAAAGTCTAAAAGTCTTATCCAACAAGGTTTTTAGATTTATTCAGCCAACCCTAATTACTAAATTATTTTATCATAAAGAGAAATCCTCTCTCAGGTAAGAGCGGTAGTATGGCTTACTCGACACAGCAGTTAATTGAAATCCTCGAGCGAGAAATGCACGCCACTTGCAAAGGGGAACGTCTGTTACTCTCCCCGGCGGAGCGCATTGATAATCCGGTGATTGCCAAGGCGATCAATCTAGAAAAGGCGGGCAAAGTCTTCGCCTATCAGGATTTTCGCCGCCAAGTTCATGATTATCAACAACAATATCAGGTTTCGGGTATTATCTGGCGTGTTTGTCAATGGGGCGATCGCACTCTCCGTTATCCCGAAATTCATAATCAATTAGTTGCCGTGGAGGGTGACAAGGAAATTCTCATGGCTTCCAAAGCCTCGGTTTTAGAGTTTTGGGACAGTATCACCCCTAATATGAATTTTTGGTGGGCACTTAACTCCCGTCGTCCCATTTCTGCCGATTCTCTAGCCGAATTAGTCGCCCAGTCCGAATGGGCGGAATTAGATGTGGCGCGCACAGAATTATATCTCGGTCTCTGTTGGGGTAATCCTTTAGAACACCAGTATCAATGGGCGCAACCCTTTTCCGGTTGTCATCGCATTATCGCCGCCGTCGATGAACCTAGTTCGATTAAGGTCTGAGGACGATTGATGTCTTGGGGTGTGGGGTGTGGGGTGTGGGGAAGTGGGGAAGTGGGGAGAATAAAGCTGCCCCCTGTCCCCTGCCTCCTATTGTAAAGTTTTGTTAATTTTTCTGGGATTAGGGCATTTTGTAAAAATAGATACAGAATTGTATGTTATATATATTAGTGGGTGATTAAAAAAGTTCAAAATGCGATTTGCAGATCGGAGGAAATGATTATGTCCACAGAACAACAAGCTCGTGCCTTAATGATGCGTCACCACCACGCCGTCAAAAATCGTCAACAATCGATGTTAGGCAGAAGTGCTTCTGAAATCGGTATTGACAATGACAATGGCCACGGGGAAACCGTTCAACGTCGCTTCTCGGCCGACTTCTCTTCCCAAACTTATGATCGCTCTGGTGCTACTCTGAGTTAGGCTCTGAGATTTCGCCAAAGTGTCAGCTTTCAATCTTAGAATTAAGTGAACAATCAGCCCACACAAACCGAGATCGGAAGGTGTGGGCTTTCGGTTTTTAGAGATAGGGGTCAGTCTTGGGCCGATTACGGGGTTTCATCGGGATTTATGCCTAATTGCCGTAATTGCGCTGCTAAACGTTCCGCCCGTTGACGTTCGCTTTCAGCCTGTTGAGAGGCTGCCCTGGCCCGTTGACGTTCAATTTCAGCATTCTGACGTTCGATTTCAGCATTCTGACGTTCAATTTCAGCGTTCTGACGTTCGATTTCGGCTAATTCCGCAGGTAGGAGAATTAAATTGCCGTCTAGGTCATAAAAACGCAGCCAAGGGGCTTCTTCTCGTTGGATGCTGCCCATCCAGACTCCTAACCATAATCCCAAACGTTGACACCATAACCAACCGCGCTGGTCGGGAATAATTTCTTGATAGCACTGATTTTGGTCTAAAGCCCAACCTTGCAGGGAAGTGGCATCAAAGGGATTATAAACGAAGTATTGGGAACAGCGAAAAGTCCGCTCATAGAGGTTTTTTTTGGTAGTTAAATCGATTTTTGCGGTGCTTTCTGACATTAATTCCACGATCACATCGGGATAACGTCCGTTTTCGTTCCAAACCACCCATCCTTGTCGTTTATAACTACCATCGATATCGAGGACAACGAAAAAATCGGGCCCACGAAAATCTTTATTAAAAACCCGCTCACGGCTAAAGTAAATAAACATATTACCGCCAACAAAAAAGTCTTCTCGATCCTGATAGGCTTGTTCGATAGAATCGATTAAGACATTCATGGCCTTGCGGTGACGGTGCGTTTCCAAAGGTTCTCCATCATCAAAAATCAAGTCTTCCGGGGGAATGGGAGGTTCTTCCCAATCGATAACTGGAGGAGTGAGGGGTTGAGTCATCGGGGTTACGTCCGGGATAGAGATGGTTTTATTTTATTTGTAAGACGAGGCGATATTTAGGTTGTCCGGTTCGCAATTTTTCCATGGCTTCATTCACCTGGGAGATAGGATAGGTTTCTGTCACCGGTTCAATGCCATGGCGAGAGGCAAATTCGATCATTTTATTAATGGTACTGGGACTACCCAAAGGACTACCAGAAATCGATTTTTGACCCATAATCAAGGGAAAAGCATAGGTAGCCATGGGTTCAAGAACAGCCCCAACAATGTGCAGACGACCTTTGGGACGTAAACAGGCGATATAAAGACCCCAATCGAGATTAACGTTAACGGTAGAGATGATGAAATCGAAGTAATTTTGTACCGATTGCAAGGCTTCGGGGTCTCTGGAATTGATAAAATGAGTCGCACCTAGTTCTTTTGCTTCTGTTTCTTTGTCGGGACTACTGGAAAAAGCGGTTACTTCGCAGCCCCAAGCTTTGAGGAATTTTAAGGCTATATGGCCCAATCCACCAATACCAATGACACCAACTCGGTCCGTGGGTTTAATATCAAATTGAACAATCGGATTAAAGACGGTAATGCCACCACAGAAAAGCGGGCCAGCTTTGGCCGCATCCAACTGCTCCGGTAAGGAAACTAACCAACTATGATGGGCCCGGACTCTTTCGGCAAAACCGCCATGGCGACCGACGATAGTTCCTTCGGCAGTAGCACAAAGGTTTTGATCCCCTGACATACAAGTTTCACAGGTGGAACAGGAACGGGAAAACCAACCAAGACCGACTCTTTGCCCTAATTTTAACTCTTTGACTTTAGCACCAAGAGCGGCGATCGTACCGACCACCTCATGACCGGGGACAAAGGGATAGGTGGTCAGTCCCCAATCGTTATCGAGCATACTTAGGTCACTGTGGCAGATGCCGCAATATTCCACCGCGATTTCTACATCTTCATCCGCTAATATACCCGGATCGTAGTCAAAAGGCTCTAGTTTTCCCCCTTTTTCTCGGGCAGCATAGGCTCTAATCATGATTAAGTCCTCTAGAATGGGTTTATTGGTTATCTTAACCCAAATTGAACGAAAATTCGGGTTCAGAAGATTTGGCGATAATTCCACTGCTAGGGACATCAACATCAAGGAAGTCCGCTCGTGATGATTAAAAAAAATCTTAAAAACGGGAATTTTAAGAATAGCTGGAGGCGATCGCTAACTGGCAGCATCAGCAAAATTACTGGTTTTGGGTTACTCTTGTGTATAGACCGCTCGCCCGCCCCTTGCGGAGATGTTAACGCTAGTAAAAACATTTTGGCCGCAGGGCTTGCGGTGTCAGTCTGTAGAGCGACCATAAGACCAGAACAGAGTAAATCTGTTAAGGCAGGTGCGGAACCCCGCAAGGGAAAGAAGCAGGGTGGTGATTCGGTAGTAGTGATGGCGGCTTAATCCTTTGCCAGCTGTGCATTGTAGTCATGGATAAAATACCAAACAGCCCCAACGTGATTCTCCATTTTTTCAGAGAAAGATAGACTCTCTCTCACCAGCCGAGAAATCCTTTGTCGAAAGGTATTATTTAATCTTTCAATATGATTAGTTTG
>NZ_JADBVM010000283.1:0-2844 GCF_020244875.1 Microcystis sp. M44BS1 | reverse complement strand
TTTCTCGAAACTAATATCAATATTCTTTAACACTCGAAAGTCAGGAACTTGAACCCGTAGTAACCGCATTGTTAAAACTCCTGTAATCCTATCCTCTTGCTCATCTGCTTATTGTAGCTCACAGGCAAAGGTGAAACAATCTCTTATCCTACCGGCCAAATTCCGGCAGATTTTTTCAAAAAAACCCTTGACAAATCCCCGCACTTGACAGATACTTATATATAGAATGGGAATCCGTGCCTGCCTGCGAACCCTCTTTTTTTAGGTCAAATAATGCGATTAAATTTATTCCTGCTCCCTGGGGTTGAGTTCTAGCTTCAGCAGTTTGAGGAGATGGGAAATATGGCAGCTTGGATTATCGCTATTGTGAGCATAAAATCTTCCTATTTTTAGTGCCAGTTGTTCTCTATATCTTTCTGGGGGTGATGTATAGTCCTCTGGAGGTTCAACTTCTAACCAATATTGCTTCGCTTTTTTGATAGTCAACAGAGCCAGCACTAATTCCGATTGGCTATTGTCGTGGCTAACTTGATATTGTTTTTGCCAGGATAGCTGTAATTTGTCCACTTCCGATAGTTCTAGGTTTTGACAATGAGAGATTCTCCCTTTAACTCTGGAAAAATTATCTTTTAAATCGGCATCATCCTTAATTTTATCTGCCATATCAAGATAAATATTTTCTAGTCTAGCAGCGGAATCTCGATAAACAGCCGAATGTTCGCTAAGAATTGATTGAATATGAATATCGGGAAAAATAAAATAGCACTCTTTATGAATCAATCCCGTCACCCAAATTCTATGCTGTCCAACCCGATTGACTTTAATCAGTGATTTGTGATATAAGTCCTCAAAAATTTGCTCTAAATCCTTAAATGGATAGGAATCATCTAAATCTTTTAAATCTTTCTTTTGTAAGTCCAAATCGACGATAGCGAACAGTTGCTGGGGATTTAAATAAGAAGCTTCTGGGTTCTCTTCATGCAAACGCAAAAGATTAAAGTAAGTATTTAAAACATCATTTCTATCACCACAGTTAAAAAAAGTCGGTATCTTTTGTGTCCAATCCCTAGGAACACAGGCTCTATAAAAATTAGCATCGGGAAAATCTTCCATAGCTCGATAGGATTGAGGAGATAACCTGCTGGCATTTTTTTTGATTTCCCCTTCACAGAGGATGACAAATTTATTAAGAATTTGACGGTTTGCCAGAATAAATTGACAATGTTCTAAAAGTTCCGTTTCCTTAAGACTCATGGGTTAGTTTCTCCATCTTTATTTCAATAGTTTTGGTTCTATCTCTTTAACATGAGCGGGAGTTAAAGCTTGACAGAGTTCATAGGAATGAGTGGCTAAGATATATTGATTGCTAGGTTCCCATTCCTGCAAGTCCTCAATAATTCTATATTGCCAGTCGGGATGGAGAGCAATCTCAATTTCATCCATCAAGACAATCGCATCTTTTATCCTACGATACTTTAGCCACAGATAGATACTTAATCGCTTCAGTTCCCCATGACTCAAATCCTCTGGATATAATTCTTCTCCGTTTGTGTCTCCTTTGAATTTAAAGGTAATCCCCGATATATCTTTATCTAAATTAATTTCTTTATCCGATAAAATTGAATTTAAGTTTTGCCGTTTTAGTTGATAGTTATTTCCATATTCACCAGTTTCTATAGCTTGAGCAAAATCTTGATCACGAGCCATGATAAAGTAATTAATTAATAGCTCAACTGGCAGAAAATCGTAGGTAAATAAGTTGCTAAGTTTCTTTTTAATATCTGCCATGGCTAAATAATAGTTACTAGAGTCCAGATTCCCTTGATTTATCTGAAAAAGACTCTTGTTAGTAGCTTTGGGTAAAAAGATAAAAACTTGCGTTGAAGGTGCGGCTAAAAATATTTTTGAAGATAATTCTTTCATGAATAATTGAAATTCTTCTTGGGTGATTTGACTAAATTTACAAACTAAAAATATCTCTTCATTCTTCTGGGTTTTGGCTTGACAAATACCTATTGATTTATTTCCTTCTAAAAGATTGCTAATGATTTTTATTTGCTGTAGTAATGATTGGAATTTTCCATAATGAATATCTATATTTTTATTCATTACTTGTAGTCCATCTCGAATAGATTTTTCCAATACTTCTTTTGTTGAATAGTCTAGGATAATTCTTGATTCATTAGTTGATGAAAACAATACTTTATATGTTGGCGGTATAATATTTAGCTTAAATAAAAGCTCACGTTCTTTTTGAGCAAATGGACTTGAAATTAAATTGCTTATTGCCGTTCTATTTTCTAATGTCAATAACTCTGTCAATCTATCTTTGATGTTTTTAAGACTGGCAAGTTTATCGATGATAACTTTTGTTTGTTTATCAATATCCTTATCCTTTAATTTTTCAAAATCAGATATTTTAAAATCATCAACGTTAACAGTATCCAAATCTTCTTTTTGTCCGTCAATGTTAGATAGCAAGTCTTTTATATAAGCATCTCTGCAAATCAAAAAATCTAGTCTTACCTCTTCCCGATTGTCGGTTAGAATTTCAAACATAGCCAGAGTTTTCTGCTCTAAATCATCTTCTAGTTGACATCGATGGAGTACATTTACCACATATTCTATCTTTTCTGGATCACCAGAACAATGAAGCAGGATAAAAATTAATTGTAGAAGGGTACTTTTGCCACCGCCATTTTGACTACCGATAGGGAATATCTGAGGAAAAAAGTCTTTCTCGAAACTAATATCAATATTCTTTAACACTCGAAAGTCAGGAACTTGAACCCGTAGTAACCGCATTGTTAAAACTCCTGTAATCCTATCCTCTTGCTCATCTGC
>NZ_JADBVM010000282.1:0-9504 GCF_020244875.1 Microcystis sp. M44BS1 | reverse complement strand
TTGGAATTCCCCCTATTTTCACCCCTCAGATCTAATTGCCGCCCAGGCCAAAAGTACAGTAGAAAGAATCAAAGAACATCCAATAGTTTTGGCAGTTCAAGACACAACAAGTTTAGACTTGACAACGCAAAAAGCCAAAAAAGGCATTTGAAATACAAGTACCTAGCCATCACTCCCAGGCGACCCCTCGTCAACCAGTCAAATTACCGGTAATTTTAGCTGAAGAAGAAAATCCTCATACCGGGGTTAATCCTATCAGTTGGCTCCTCTTAACTAGCCTAGACATTAGTAGCTTTGAATCAGCGATAAACTGTGGGCGCTGGTACAGTTATCGCTGGTTGATAGAACGCTATCATTTTGTTTTAAAAAGTGGTTGTGGACTAGAAAAACTGCAATTAGAAACGGGTCGGAGAATTGAGATGGCTTTAGCCACCTATTCAATTGTAGCTTGGAGATTACTCTGGTTAACCTATCAAGCACGCTTACACGGAGAGGAGAGTTGTGAAAGTTTTTTGGAAGAACATGAATGGCAATCTTTGTGTGCCACTATTCATAAACATGGTCCGCCACCTGAAAAGCCGCCCTCCTTGGCCAGAAGCGGTCAGAATGATTGCTTCTCTTGGGGGGTTTTTAGGTAGAAAAGGCGACGGTGAACCAGGTGTTAAAACTATTTGGTTGGGACTGGGAAGGTAACATGATATCAGCCAGACTTGGAAACTATCTCATCAAATTAGTCACCCCACAGAACCCCCTTGAGCCATATGGCACACTTTTCTCTTTTTGTCAAATTTTATGTTAAGAAAGATGTGACTAATGGATAGCTTATCAAGGGGGCAGGGGGTATCGAACCTAAAATCCATTTTAATTTTAATTATAACCAGCTACTTAATATGTTAAAATATGCCTAGATATTTGTAAACTTTTTCCTTTGTATGGATATCGTTATTATCGAGGATGAAATTGAAATCGCCCATTTGATTCAGCAAACTTTAGAGCGGGAATCATTTAATTGTCATCTGGCTTATAATGGTAGGGTAGGACTAGAACTATTTTATCAAAAGCAACCAGACTTAGTTATTTTAGATTTAATGTTACCCGAATTAGACGGACTGGAATTGTGTGCTAGAATTCGCCAAAAACCCGGGACAAAAGACCCCTATATCTTAATGTTAACCGCTAGGGGAGAAGAGATTGATCGCATTATCGGCCTATCTACGGGAGCCGATGATTACATGGTCAAACCCTTTAGTCCCCGGGAATTAACCGCTCGCGTAAGAGCTTTATTAAGACGTAGTTTAAGACACGATAGCCAACCACAGCAACTCCATCGCAGCCGTCATTTTATTATCGACTTAGACCAACATTCTGCTCTTCGTAAATTGGAGGGAATGCCAGAGGAAACCCTCGATTTAACCACCTTAGAATTTAATTTATTAGCTACCTTTGTCAGTTATCCCAATCGCGTCTGGAGTCGCACCCAATTAATCGATAATCTCTGGGGGAATGATTTTTTTGGCGATGAAAGGGTAGTAGATACCCATATCCGACGCTTACGCAAAAAAGTAGAACCCGATCCTGCTAATCCGATCTTTATCAAAACTGTAGTCGGTGTCGGTTATAAATTTGAGGATGACATTATTTAGGGTCTGCTGAAAAAGTTTGTTGGTGGGGTTAGTAGTCAGGAGTCGGGAGTCAGTATTCAGGAGGCAGTATTCAGGAGATCAGTAGCTGGTTATAATTAAATTAAAAATAGATTTTAGGTTCGATCCCCCCTTAGTCCTAGGGTGAATTCATAGTAGGGTTGATTCATGAATCAACCCTACCCTTAGTCCTCCCTTGATAAGGGTGGTGTCTGATAATTTTTAACGCCTACCTACTTAGGAGATGGCTTTTATTTATTCTCCCCCCACACCCCAACCCCACACCCCACACCCCACTTCCCCACTTCCCCACTTCCTCACTTCCCCACACCCCACACCCCAACCCCAATAAAAAATTCTCCCTAAAGGCATTTAAGCAGTCTTTAACCCTTATGTGCTACAATTTTTGAAGATTTTGCCATTCATTTAGGTTCAATCAGGGATCACAGCCTTTTCAGGGAAATTTTATGACAAGTAACTACGGCGCGGAACAGATACAAGTTCTCGAAGGGTTAGAACCAGTCAGGAAGCGGCCGGGGATGTATATCGGTACGACCGGGCCGCGGGGACTACATCATTTAGTCTATGAAGTGGTGGACAACTCGATCGATGAGGCCCTAGCGGGTTACTGTACTCATATCGAAGTGGATATCAAGGCCGATGGTTCCGTCAGCGTCACCGACGATGGCCGGGGTATTCCCACCGATGTCCACCCCACCACGGGTAAATCTGCCCTCGAAACCGTTCTCACTATACTTCATGCTGGCGGTAAATTTGGCAGTGGTGGCTATAAAGTGTCGGGAGGGTTACACGGAGTCGGGATTTCCGTCGTTAATGCTCTTTCCGCATGGGTCGATGTGACAGTCTGGCGCGATCATAAAGTACATATCCAACGCTACGAAAGAGGTATCCCCGTCACAGAATTGGTCAGCAGTCCCAGTCAAGAGGAAAAAACGGGAACTAGGGTTAATTTCCTGCCAGACACCGAAATTTTTAGCCAAGGCATCGAATTTGATTACAGTACCCTCTCCGGACGTTTACGAGAACTAGCCTACTTAAATGCCGGTGTTAAAATCACCTTTAGCGATTACCGTCCCGAAGAACCCCACATCGAAACCTATTGTTATGAGGGGGGTATTAAAGAATACGTCGCCTATATGTGTCGGGAAAAAGAAACCCTGCACAAAGATATTATCTATGTATCGGGGGAAAAGAACGGAATTAATATCGAAGTGGCGTTTCAGTGGTGTATAGATGCCTATAGCGACAATATTCTCGGTTTTGCTAATAATATCCGCACCATTGACGGGGGAACTCATCTAGAAGGATTAAAAGCAGTTCTGACTCGTACTTTAAATAATGTTGCTCGTAAACGCAATAAAATTAAAGAAAACGAGCCTAATCTAGCGGGGGAAAACGTCCGCGAGGGTTTAACCGCCGTTATTTCCGTAAAAGTCCCCGAACCGGAATTCGAGGGACAAACCAAGACCAAATTGGGTAACACCGAAGTCCGGGGTATTGTCGATTCGCTGGTGGGGGAAACTCTCAACGAATACCTAGAACAAAATCCCCAAGTGGCCGACACGATTATCGAAAAAGCAGTACAAGCGTACAAGGCGGCGGAAGCGGCCCGACGGGCCCGGGACTTAGTACGACGGAAATCGGTTCTGGAATCCTCACCTTTACCGGGTAAATTGGCTGATTGTAGCGAAAGAGACCCAGAAAGGTCAGAAATTTACATCGTCGAAGGTGACAGCGCCGGCGGAAGTGCCAAACAGGGGCGCGATCGTCGTTTTCAAGCGATTCTACCTCTGCGGGGAAAAATCCTCAATATCGAAAAAACCGATGATGCCAAAATCTACAAAAATACGGAAATTCAATCCTTAATTACGGCCCTCGGTTTAGGGATTAAAGGAGAAGATTTCGACCCCTCACAATTGCGCTATCATCGCATTGTTTTAATGACTGATGCTGATGTGGATGGCGCACACATCCGAACTTTGTTGTTAACTTTCTTCTATCGTTATCAGAAGAATTTAATTGACCAAGGTTATGTATATATCGCCTGTCCTCCTCTCTATAAATTGGAACGCGGTAAAAATCATTCCTACTGCTATAGCGATCGAGAATTACAGCAAAAGATAGCGGAATTTCCCTCTAATGCTAACTACACCATCCAACGTTTTAAAGGGTTAGGAGAAATGATGCCCCAACAACTTTGGGATACTACCATGAATCCCGAAACTCGCACTTTAAAACGGGTGGAAATCGAAGACGCGGCCAAAGCTGAGGAATTATTTACCATTCTTATGGGCGATCGAGTTGCCCCCCGGCGAGAATTTATCGAAACCCACGGATCGCGTTTAAATCTTACGGATTTGGACATTTAAACCGTAACTTTGGGCTGTGTTAGTCTAGGCTAATACAGCCCCCGATAAAATCCCCAAATCCAGTTACTAATCGGAGGGTTAGGGACTTGCGCTTTGATAATGTAGGGGCGAACTGCGTTCGCCCCTACATTGTGGACAAAATCCGTTACTGTAGGGGCGCAAAGCTTGCGCCCTCCGATCGATTGGGATATTATTCCCACGCAAGTCCCTTTAACTTTCTCCCAGTCCGTTTTGCCTTTCAACTTCGCCCACTGTTCGCAGGTGACTCTGGTAATAGGTTCTTCGTTCACGGTTATTAGCCCTCCTAGCACTAATTATTCGACGAACCGAGCCACGCCATGTATAATCCGATTTTAAACTAACTTTTGGATAGCTGCTACTAACTGCTCGATTTCTGAGGGCAAAGTGAAATAATGAACACAGGCACGCACGCAGAGGGGGTCGAGGAGAGTTCGCAGTAAAAACCCTTGTTTTTCTAGCTGTTGGACTAAATTTTGTGGGGTGATGGCCGAGTCAATTTGAAAGGAAACTAAACCAGATTCCGGTGGAGAATTTTTTAAACATTTCACCCCCTTAATCGTCTTTAATTCTTCCCAGAGATAAGCCGCTAATTGACAGATTTTTTCGTATCTTTGTCCCCCATCACCCCAGGCGTTATGTACCGCAATAGTTGCCCTTAAACCCTCAAATTGAGGATAGGCAGAAGTGGCCACTTCAAAGCGTCTAGCGTCTGGTTTCCAACCGATAGGCTGTCCTTGCTTATCTGTTTCAATACCGCGCCAACCGATAAAAGTGGGCTGTAAACTAGGGAAAATTTCGGGACGAATATACAATCCCCCCACACCGGCCGGTCCACACCACCATTTATGACCCGTAAAAGCATAACAATCGGCGGCAGTAGCGCTTAAATCTAAGGGCAAACAACCCACGGATTGGGCAGCATCCACCACCACTAAAACGGGTTGTTCGGTGACAGAATTATCATGACAAAGCTGCGAGATTTCCTTGAGGGGTAAAACCTGTCCAGTATTCCACAGAACGTGACTAACCACCAAAACCCTAGTTTTTGGACGTAAATGAGCGGAAATGACTTCTATGGGGTTGCCGTCGTTTAAAGTTTCCCGAATAGGACAAGTGGAGATTTCCAGATGATAACGACGGGCAATTTCCCGAACCGTGGCCATAATTCCGGGGTGTTCACAATCGGTTAGTAAAATATGTTCCCCCGCTTGCCAATCAACTCCCCAGAGGGCGATATTACAGCCCACAGTGACATCCTCGGTGATAGAGAGAGTGCTGGGGCTAATTCCCAACTCCTGAGCCATTTCTTGCCTGAGAAGTTCCGTTTTTCTGGTAATCCAATCGTTTACCTGTCCTGAAAAAGGCCCCTTTTGTTGGAGAAAATTATGGGCATCGATAATCGCTTCTAATCCGGCCTTGGGCAAGGTTCCCTGACCACCGAAATTAAAATAAACTTTATTGCTAAGTCCCCGAAATTCCTGTCTTTGTTCGGCTAAATCCGGTTTACTAGGGGCGCAATCGAGGCTATTTTCGTCTAAATTCTGCATAAGCGAGGAGATGGGGGGTCAGTTATCAGTTATCAGTTATCAGTTATCAGTTATCAGTTATCAGTTATCAGTTATCAGTTATCAGTTATCAGTTATCAGTTATCAGTTATCAGTTAGAAGGTGTTGGGTTTTGGGGTTTTAGGGTTTTAGTTGAATTCCCCATTTCCCCATTTCCCCACTTCCTGACGACCGACTCGGAGAATTCTAGCGACGGATTAAGTCGCAATTGTCACAATAGTATTAGAGTAGAGGAAACATACTTGGGAATGTTTTCTTTTTTTAAGTTTATTATTTTCTACTTTACCTCACAGGTCCAGGAAAGCTTAACTTTTCTCCTTGATAGAATGCTACTGACCGATGATCTACTTCTAGACTACCAACGTTGTCAACGCCGTGGGTTTTTAAATCTCTACGGCAATAGCCAAGAAAAAGACCCTGAGCGAGATTTTTTGCTTAAATTGCGTCAGGAGAGTCAAATTCACGTTAACAAAGTCCTGCAAGACTCCTATCCCGATTATTGTTCCCTGACTACTCCCAGCACGGATATTTTAGCCGCCGCTAGGGAAACGGAAGCTTTGATGGGTCAGGGGGTATCCTGTATTTATCACGGAGTCCTTTTACAATCTGGCTATCCCGTCTCTTTAACCGGTTCCCCGCATTTATTAATTAAACAGCCAGGAAAGTCGAAATTTGGCGATTGGATTTATTATCCCCTCAATATTCAACTCGGTCGCCGTCCTAAGCCTGAATATAAGCTGCTGGCTACTTTTTACGCCTATTTATTGGCTGGTATGCAGGGAGTTTTTCCCAATTACGCAGAAATTGTCCTACGTCGTCATAATCGCTATCGGGTGGAATTGAATCTCTGGTTAACTAAACTAGAGGAAATAATCAAAAAGTTCGGCGAAATGGTGATTAATCACCAAGAACCAGAAGTTTTTATCTCGCGTCAGCGTTGCAGTTTATGTCATTGGTATAGTCACTGTTATGGTATCGCTCAAGCGAGTCAACATCTTTCTTTAGTCCCGGGGGTAACTCCCAGTCGTTACCAATTTTTACAGTCTTTGGGGGTTTCCACCATGGAATCCCTAGCGCTTACCTGTCCTACCCGTATGGGGGAGGGGATGGGGTTAGAGGTGGCTAATCAGTTACAATTACAGGCCCAAGCAATTATTGAAAATCGGGCCTTTCGCAAAAGCAACGGCAAAACTGCTTATTTGTCTCCCCTACCGAGGGCCGAGATTGAATTTTATTTTGACATCGAAGCGGAACCAGAACAGAATTTAGATTATCTTTTGGGGATTTTACGGGTTGATTATCGAGTTAATACCCAGCAATTTTATCCGTTTTTGGCAGAAAAGCCGGAAGATGAAGGCAGGATTTGGCAGGAATTCTTAACCTTAGTCATGCAGGATTATCAAGCACCAATTTTTCACTTTTCTGAGTACGAAGTAGAAACAATTAAACGATTAGGTTATCTTTATAAAACCCCTTCTTCTTTGATTAATCAGTTAGTTTCTCGCTGTTTTGATCTGCACTATCAGGTAGTTAATTCGGTAACTTTTCCCGTGGAAAGTTATTCTTTAAAATCCCTCGCTAACTGGATTGGCTTTCAATGGCGCGATCGAGGAGTAAGCGGGGATCAATGCGTTTGGTGGTATGACCAGTGGTTAAAAACAGGAGATCGGACTTTATTGGCGGCTATTTTGCGTTACAATGAGGATGATTGTCGCGCCACCTTTAGACTAAAAGATTGGCTCGTAAACTTTTTAATTTGATTCTAAAGATTTATGACAAATAGGGGGGAATGTAGCCGCTGCTACCCGTAGCCGTCAAGGGAAAATGATAAGCTATGGGTGTGAAGACAGTCCCCTCACCCAATGGTGATCCCCATGTTCTCCCCACTTTTTCCGCTTCTACTCCTACTGCTTTCCTTCCTTAGTCTTCTCTGGTATCAAAAGACCGATAATGATATTTTTAAAGCTCTTGCCGTTAGTAGTTTGATTTTTGCAATTATTTGGGGCTTAGTTCTCGTTCATTGGTCAATTCACCTGCTGGGACTGCTGTTATTGTTAAAATTCAGAACCCCCGCTTTCAGCTTGGTGCGCGTGCCTAGATGGTGATGGTTTGACCCTAATCTTCCAACTGTCCGGTAGGCACTTCGATCGCTTGTACATCGATCGTACCGGGAGGGGTGAGAGTAATAAACTTACCCCCTGCCACTTTTAACGGTTCACCACAGTTAGGACATTGACATTCCGTGCGATTAAAACCCGTAAATTCGTAGCTGCAGACGGGACAGCTATCTTCAACTAAATTGCGTCGTAACCACCAGCGAAAAATCCCCCAAGCAATCACAGGGGAAATTATTAGGAATGCCACGAGAATTAAAAAACCATTGACTAACCAACCCAGTCCGATCGAGCCTAACAACAATCCGACTAAAATCAAAGATAAGAAACAACCCAAACCAGAATCATTGACAGAATAGCTGCGGAAAAAGTTGTTATTCACGGCTCAACCCTCGATTCATCAAAGCTGCAATTATCTTTAACCTAACACACTCCCAACACATTGCCACGGTTAAATCTTCTTTTTTACTCACCAGTTCCTCGCTCTCTTCTGCTTTGGGTTTAGTTTTGATCGAGATTATCCGGACTGACATCCTCACCAAATCTGCTGGGGAGTGGGTCCTCCGATTGTTATAATAGTCAGTCCCTATCCACCATATCTCTAAAAACCATGAGCGATCCTCGTCTATCTCTAGTGGCAGCTGCCCGAAGATTTTATCAACTGGGTTGGATGCTTGGCACGGCGGGTAATTTATCCGCTAAAGTTGATGATCATAGTTTTTGGATTACTGCCAGTGGCAAAAGTAAAGGTAAACTCACAGAACAGGATTTTGTGCGCGTGGATCTGACGGGAAAAGTCAGAGAATTAGCTCATCGAGATAATCGTCCTTCGGCCGAAACTAGCATTCATCAGGTGATTTATTGTCTCTTTCCCCAAGCGCAAGCTTGTTATCATGTCCACTCAGTGGAAGCGAATTTAGTTTCCCGTTTTGCTCGCGAGGACAAGTTATCGTTACCTCCCTTAGAAATGTTGAAAGGTTTAGGTATTTGGGTAGAAAATCCTCAAGTATTTATGCCGGTTTTTGCTAACTATCTCGATGTGCCGAAAATTGCCGCAGAAATAGAAAGTAGATTCTCAACTTTCCCCCCAGAAATTCCCGCTTTACTGATTTCTGACCATGGCGTGACGGTGTGGGGTGAGTCTCTAGAAACTACCGAGAATTATTTAGAGATAGTTGAGTATATTTTTCGTTATCTAGTGTTAAGAAGGATTTAAACCGCTTATTCTTAGATTAGCCGAACTTCCCCCAATCCCTTTACTGTTGCCTTTTGCCTCTTGCCTTTTGCCTCGTCTCAACAAGCAATTTAAATTACGAACAGCTTCGCTATCTAGTGGCAGCCTATCAGTTGACACTGTCGTGCTTCGCTGTTCTATGCTGGCGGAACCTTTCATCTCCGAGGTGAAACCGAGAGTTCCTTCAAGCCGACATTATAGGTAAAACCTTGTTAAACCTTCATCGAAAATTTGGGTCTGAAACCCCGTCGTTCTACGACGGCTTTACTGTTAAATATGAGCATCGTTTACGAAATATATGCTAAAATGTGAGATATGGAAAAAGCCTATTCTTACCGATTTTACCCCACACCAGAACAAGAGTCGCTATTGCGGCGCACATTGGGCTGTGTAAGATTGGTTTACAACAAAGCTCTCCACGAACGAACACAAGCTTGGTACGAAAAGCAAGAAAGAGTAGGCTACGCTCAAACTTCTTCAATGCTAACCGATTGGAAAAAGCAAGAAGAATTAGACTTTCTCAATGAGGTAAGCTGTGTA
>NZ_JADBVM010000281.1:0-23326 GCF_020244875.1 Microcystis sp. M44BS1 | reverse complement strand
TTCTCGGCTGGTGAGAGAGAGTCTATCTTTCTCTAAAAAAATGGAGAATCACGTTGGGGCTGTTTGGTATTTTATCCATGACTACAACGCACAGCTGGCAAAGGATTAAGCCGCCATCACTACTACCGAATCACCACCCATCGCTAGAACCGCTCTGGAGAGTAGCGAGGGATTTTTCAAAATTCATTCTCTGTTCAGCATTGCGGAGAAAGTAACCACTCATCATTGCCGAGGCTAATAACCGGCCTAGATGTTCGCGACTGGTACTGATAGTGACACCGAAATGTTCGGAAGGAAGGTTGCCCAAAAGTCCGATAATGTTGCGTTCCATCACTTGAAAAACCTCTTGGGACTCCGGTTTCGAGAGTTGGGCGATTGTCTCCGGACTTAAGGTCTGGACATACTGCCACAAACTCTCGGAAAATTCACTATCGGTACCGAATAAATTGTGAGGGCGATCGTTTTCTCTGTACACCTTTGATCTCCTTAACTCAATTTTTTTATAAACTATCCTTTTGGTTCTTCCAATTTAACAGTTTTTTGAGATAGTGGGAGTCGGTAGAACCGAACCTGAAGGCCATGGTCATCCCAAGCAGAAAATCCATCTCCGGCACAAATCAAAAACTTAACACTGATGATAACCGATCGCTGTTCACTGATAACTTTTATTTACCCATACCTAAATGCTGGGCCTTTTGATAGACTTTACCCTCCGTCAGCAGCGAGGGAGCAATCACCACTTCCACCTGTTGCATTTCCTTTAAGTTCTTAGCACCTAAAGTCCCCATACTGGTTTTCAGCGCCCCTAGGAGGTTATGAGTACCATCATCTAATTTTGCTGGTCCGACGAGGATTTCGGCAATAGTTCCCGTACTGCCCACACTAATGCGGGTTCCCCGGGGTAGAACTGGACTAGGTGTGGCCATACCCCAGTGAAAACCGCGGCCGGGGGCCTCCAAGGAGCGGGCAATGGGAGAACCAATCATCACCGCATCGGCGCCACAGGCGATACATTTGCAGATATCACCGCCGGTAATAATGCCGCCATCGGCAATAACGGGGACATATTGACCGGTTTCTTGGAAAAAATCGTCCCTAGCGGCGGCACAATCGGCCACAGCAGTGGCCTGGGGAACTCCCACCCCCAAAACGCCGCGAGAAGTACAGGCAGCCCCGGGACCGATACCGACTAAAACCCCGGCTGCCCCAGTTTTCATCAGGTTAAGGGCGACTTCATAGGTGACGCAGTTGCCCAAAACCACGGGAATGGGCATTTCTTGGCACAGTTGCACTAAATCGAGGGGAGTGATAGCTTCCGGGGATAAATGGGCAGTGGAAACAACCGTTGCTTGGACAAAGAGAATATCGGCTGCTGCTTGGGCAACAATAGCACCGTATTTGACGGCACCGGCAGGGGTGAGGCTAACTGCCGCAATACCGCCTTTTTCTTGAATTTCTTGGATACGAAGCTCGATTAGTTGCGGTTTAATCGGTTCTGCGTAGAGTTCCTGCATTAAACCGACGAATTCTGCTTTGCCGACCGCAGCAATGCGATCGAGAATCGGGTTAGGATCCTCGTAACGAGTTTGAATACCTTCGAGGTTTAGTACCCCTAGCGCCCCCAACTCGGAGAGGAGGACGGCCATTTTAGTATCCACCACCCCATCCATAGCGCTGGCGATAATCGGGATTTCCCGCTCGATATTGCCGAGAGACCAACGGGTATCGGCTAAACTAGGATCGAGGGTTCGCACTCCGGGTACAAGTGCGATTTCATCGATACCGTAAGCTCTACGGGCTGTTTTGCCCCGACCAATAATTGTATCCACGTTTCTATACTATTTCAGACCTATTTAGCCTAGACTAGCAAATTTCGCACCATCTCGAAAAGCTTTTCGGTATTATGGCAAACTAGGCCTCAGGAAAATAATCGCCACAGTCGATCGCTTGTTCGGTGTTGGCGCTCCGGGGTTGTACACTACATTTGAGGCGATAATCGTTGGTAAAGTAGCGGCAGTGGGAGCAAGGGATGGAGTGCATCCGTCGGGCAACTTGCCAACTATCGCGCACGGCACTGGCTAAAGACCAGCAAACTAAAGCGATAATGGCAGCGGCGATTGAAAAACGTAAAATAATCCAGATTTCCATGGCGAGCAACTAAAATTACCTGATGTGGAGGGGAATCAACCGAGGCAATTGGCAGAGGTTTAGATACTGAACAGTTTACTGACATCCAGACTAACCGTTAGCAATCACCAGACTTTTAAGAACATTTTCGGTCATGGCCGCTATTTGATCCAATTGTTCCTGATGGCGTTTTGCCTGTTTTTTGGCTTCTACCTTGCGTTTCAGGGCTTCCCGGGCTAAATCATCGCGATTTTTGCTTAAAGCTTCGATCGCCACTCGATTCCATGTTTCTGCTTCTTGAATGGCTTTTTTATACTGGGGTTGAATTTCATCCCAACTGACCTTAAGATTGCTTAAAGCCCCTTTTAACAGGGTTTGGGCATTGTTGGGGTCGGCTCCGATGAGGGATTTTTTCAGAGGTTCGTAGAGTCCCACCGCTTGTAAATGGGTAATAATCGGGATAAATTCTTCTATCTGTTGACTTTTGCTAATACCGGTCTTACACCAAGTGGCAAAATGTTCGCAGTTGTTAAAAAGAAGATTATATTTCTGCTCCCCCAGACGACTTAGCGCCCTTTCTACCACCACATCGGGGATAAAGGAAAATCCCACCTCTACATAGCGCACCACATAGATTTTACCGCCCCTAGCAAAGGTTTCTAGGGAAGTTCGTTCCACAATCTCGCTCGGTTTTCGGTAATGAATGACGCTACCATCACCGCAATCGATGCCATGATGGGCATAAACACCCTGAAGATTGAGCAATTCCCGATGGGCGTATATTTGATCCCCTCTAGCCATATTTTTTTAGTGATAAAGTAAACAAGGAGATTGTCTATTGACCCAGTTTTTCTAGTTATTACTCTTATATTTTAGAGATTATGGATGCTTTTAGTCCCTTTCCCCCTGACTGGACAGAGAATGCTGTTCACGCCTACAATTTTTGTTGTCCTTACTGTGGCGCCAAAGCTAAAGAAGCTCAGGCCGTTTGGATCAATCGCCGCGCTCCCGTTTTAGGAGAAGATTCTCGTCGTAAATGGCAGGAATTCTATCATTGTCAATGCGATCGAGTTTGGTGGGCCTGGAGTAGCGATCGACCTGCCGAAAATAAGTAATTATCAATCGAGAATCGACAATATGGCCGATATTTATGTTTCTTGGGATGAATACCATCGTCTGATCGAAAAATTAGCAGTAAAAATCGATCGTTCTGGTTGGCAATTTGCTCAGATTGTCTGTTTAGCTAAGGGAGGATTGCGCGTCGGTGACATTCTCTGTCGTCTTTTTCGTCAACCCCTAGCCATTCTCTATGCTGCTTCCTACGGGGGGCAAAATCATCAAATTCGGGGAGAATTAACTATTTCCTCGAATTTAGCCATGATCGAAGCCCAATTAAAGAGTCCCTTATTATTAGTGGATGATTTAGTCGATTCGGGAATCACTCTCCAAAAAACCTCGATTTTGTTACAGGAAAAATACGGGATTACCAATATCAAAACTGCGGTGATCTGGTACAAAGCAGCATCAAGAATCAAACCTGACTATTATGTGGAATATTACCCCGATAATCCCTGGATTCATCAACCCTTCGAGCGTTACGAGTTAATTACACCCAAAGACCTCCTAGAATAAATTCAGTTTAGCATCAGCTTAGAGAGTCTCCCCTTAAAAATCTCACCAAAGAAGATTGATATCTGAAATCGGCAACGTCATCTATTCTCCGTAGGATTCAGCAGTAATTTTACCCCGAAAAACGATGTAATTATAAACTGTATAGGCTAGTAAAATTGGGATTAAAAAACCCACAAAAGTCAGCATAAACACCAAAGAACTAGGGGCGGCTGCCGCTTGATAAATTGTCACGGACGGGGGAATAATATCGGGAAAAATCAACAATCCCAAACCGATAAAAGAGAGCATAAACAGCAATACTGTCCACACCATCGGGGTGTTTTCTTCCTTTAGTTGCAAACTCCGCAGTAATAAACCCAGTAAGACCACAGCTAAAATCGGGATGAGGATAAAGATGTAAATTAGTCGAGGGTCAAATAAACGCTGACGGATATGGTCAGAAAGCAGCGGCGTACTGATGGTGATAAAGATAGCACCGATAAAAGTGGTAATAGCGGCAATTTTTGCCGTTTTATAGTGAACTTCCTGTAAATTACCCGTAGTTTTCAGAATTAGGTAAGTGGAACCCACTAAAACATAAGCTTGGATTAAAGTTAGAGACACTAGAATCGATCGCCATGTTAACCAATCAAAGGGGCCGCCAGCAAAATGACCCAATTCATCCACTTTAATGCCCTCAAAAACCGCACCGAGGGCGAATCCTTGCCCCAAAGCGGCCAAAAAACTGCCGAGTCCGAAGGCATAATTCCAGAACAACTTGCGACGAGAATGTTCACGAAACTCGAAGGAAACAGCCCGAAATAACAGCCCCACCACCATAATCACTGCTGGCAGGTATAAAGCGTTTAAAATTGTCCCGTAAGCTAGGGGAAACGCCCCAAACAGGGAACCCCCCATCAAAACAATCCAAGTTTCGTTAGCATCCCAAACATTGCCCAAACTGGTCATTAAAATACTGCGACGCTTCTCGGAGGAGGAAGTCAGGGAAAGAATTCCCACTCCCAAGTCAAAACCATCGAGGAGGACGTAGAGAAACAGGAATAAACCCAGAATAAAAAACCAAATTTGCGGCAAAAAATACTGTAAAGGTTCCATAGTTCCTCCTATTGTTGCGCTTCTAGGGAACGGGGATTCGCTTCCTGTGAGGTCACTTTTTCCTCTTGAGTCCCCGGCAGTGGTAAGTTAAGATTGGGTCCCTGACGGATAATAAGACTGCCAAAATAGAGAGCAGAAACCAAGAAAACGACATAAATCGCCGTAATTCCGATTAAAGAGGTTAAAATCTCGCCTGCGGGCAGTTTAGAAGCAGCATCCACCGTCCGGATTTGATTGTAAACCGTCCAGGGTTGACGACCGACACAACGGACAATCCAACCGGTTTCAACCGCAAGATAACCCAGAGGGGCCGCAAAAACCCAAGCGCGTAGTAACCATTTTTGACTGTCGATTTTTTCGTTAGATAATTGACCGCGCAGCCATTGCCCGACAGTTACAGCCATTAAAGACGCGAGAAAAAGACCGATAGCGACCATAATCCGGAAGGAATAATAGATTAGCCCCACCATGTGCGGTCTGTCTTCGTATTTCCACGTTTTTAAGCCGAGAACAGGTTCCGATAACTTGGGTTTTAATTCCAAAAGATAACCCAAAGCATTAGGAATCTTCACTTCCCAGCTATTTGTCTCCGCTTTATCCTTGGGTAAAGCAACCAAACTCCAACCGGCAGTTTCTCCCGCAGGAATGGTTTCCCATTGCGCTTCCATGGCGGCTAATTTAGCCGGTTGATAGTGATACACTTGTTCGGCACTAAGATGACCGACAAAAATTTGCAAGGGGGCGATAACAATCGCTAGAGTAAGAATAATTTTGAGAGAACGACTAAAAAAGCTAATGTGACGTTTATTGAGCAAATACCAAGCACTAATACCACCAATGACGAAAAGAGAAGTTTCCAGAGTAGCGAAAAACATATGCAGGAAACTATTAACCATGAAGGGATTGAGAATCGCTTGTAGGTAATCCTGAACGATAAATTTACCATCCACGAAGATGCCACCGGCGGGGGTTTGCAGCCAAGAATTAGCGGTTAAAATCCAGAAAGTGGAAAGATTAGCCCCAAAAGCGACGAGAATTGTCGCTAGGAAGTGAATTAACGGGGGAACTCGTCCCCAACCAAACAACATAATTCCTAGAAAACTAGCCTCTAGCATAAAGGCCATGGTTCCCTCGAAACCGAGGATAGTTCCGAAAAAGTCCCCCACCGCTTCCGAAAAAGGCGCCCAATTCATGCCAAACTGGAAGGCCATGGGTAAACCAGAAGCAACTCCAATGCCGAAATTGAGAATGTAGAGTTTTGACCAGAAGCGAGCGTGATGATAGTAGTCAGGATTGCGGGTTTTTAGCCATAATCCTTCGACAATGACTAGATAAATGCCCATACCAGTGGTTAACACCGGCCAAAGCATATGAAAAATAGCGGTGATGGCGAATTGTATCCGCGACAAAGCAACGGGATTGGCAAGTAAATCCATGATTATAATCTTTAAACGATCGTGAAGATAAGTAGGTGGGTGGAATTAAATATAAGATGAACGTAGGTTGGGTTGAAGCATGAAACCCAACGCCCGATTATGTTACGCTACCGCTAACCCATCCTACAAATAATTGTGCCTCCCTACTTATGATAAGCACCTATAATACTTAGCCAGTAATGCCCTGAAAAGGCAAGGTTAAATAGGAATTATATAGATTGTTTTTAGATTTATGCGATCGCTTTGATGGTATTCAATGATTTTAGTTAGTATTTTTGTATTGTATTTGAGGGAAAACTCAGAAAAATTGCTAGAATATTAGCCTGATTAATTAATTTTCCCCTCGATCGAGTATGACTTTCTCCTCAGCCGCAGACTTTCAAGATGAATTTGATGTCATCGTCGTCGGGGCGGGCCATTCCGGCTGTGAAGCGGCCCTAGCTTGCGCCCGTCTCGGTTGTCGTACCCTTCTCCTCACCCTTAATCTCGATAAAATCGCTTGGCAACCCTGTAACCC
Source organism: Microcystis sp. M44BS1 (assembly GCF_020244875.1). Taxonomy (NCBI): domain Bacteria; kingdom Bacillati; phylum Cyanobacteriota; class Cyanophyceae; order Chroococcales; family Microcystaceae; genus Microcystis; species Microcystis sp. M44BS1. The sequence continues at coordinate 16,519 of NZ_JADBVM010000281.1, read as the reverse complement.
CGCCGTCGGTGGTCCAGCTAAATCCCAATTAACCCACGAAGTGGACGCTTTAGGCGGCGAAATTGGCAAAATGGCCGACCGCACCTATCTGCAAAAACGGGTTCTTAATGCCTCTCGCGGACCGGCAGTCTGGGCCCTACGCGCCCAAACCGACAAACGGGAATACGCGGCGGTGATGAAAGGTATCGTCGAAACCCAAGCAAATCTCGTTATTCGGGAAGGCATGGCCACAGACCTGATTTTAGGGGCAAATGAGCAAGTTTTAGGGGTAGAAACCTATTTCGGCACTTGTTTCGCCGCTAAAGCCGTCATTTTAACCACTGGCACTTTTTTAGGCGGCAAAATCTGGATTGGCGGCAAATCCATGGCCGCCGGACGCGCGGGCGAATTTGCGGCGGTGGGTTTAACAGAAACCCTAAATCGTCTCGGATTCGAGACTGGTCGCCTAAAAACTGGCACTCCTGCCCGTGTGGATAAGCGTTCGGTGGATTACTCCCGCATGGAACCGCAACCGCCCGATGACGAGGTACGTTGGTTTAGTTTTGATCCGGAGGTGTGGATCGAACGAGAACAAATGAACTGTCATCTCACCCGCACCACGGCGGCAACTCATCAATTAATCAGAGATAATTTACATTTATCCCCCATTTATGGCGGTTTTATTGACTCCAAAGGACCGCGTTATTGTCCCAGTATTGAGGATAAAATCGTCCGTTTTGCCGATAAAGAAAGTCATCAAATTTTTATTGAACCGGAAGGGCGCGATATTCCCGAACTTTATATCCAAGGCTTTTCAACGGGACTGCCGGAAAATGTTCAATTAGCAATGCTGCGGACTTTACCCGGTTTAGAAAACTGTGTGATGTTGCGGGCTGCCTATGCAGTGGAATACGATTATTTACCAGCAACTCAGTGTTATCCAACCCTGATGACGAAGAAGATTGAGGGGTTATTTTGTGCGGGACAAATTAACGGCACAACCGGTTATGAAGAAGCGGCAGCCCAGGGACTGGTGGCGGGTATTAATGCGGCAAGATTTGCTTTAGGAAAAGAGTTAATTGTTTTTCCCCGGGAGGAAAGTTATCTAGGAACTTTGGTCGATGATTTGTGTACCAAGGATCTGCGGGAACCCTATCGAATGTTAACCAGTCGTTCTGAATATCGCTTAGTATTGCGATCGGATAATGCCGATCAAAGATTAACACCTTTAGGGCGAGAAATTGGTTTAATTGATGACCGGCGTTGGCAATTATTCCAAACGAAACAGGCTAATATGATCGCTGAAAAAGAACGCCTACACGAAACGAGAATTAAAGAACGGGATGAGGTGGCAATCGCCATCGTTAAGGATACAGAACAAAAAATTAAAGGTTCTCTCTCTTTAGCGGATTTACTGCGTCGTCCTAGCTTCCATTATCTCGATCTTGATCGTTATGGTTTAGGTAATCCCGATTTAAATTTAGCCGAAAGAGAAGGGGTAGAAATTGAGATTAAATATTCCGGTTATTTGAAGCGACAACAAAATCAAATTGACCAAATTAGTCGCCACAGTAACCGTCATTTATCCCCAGATATTGACTACATGAAAATCGAAACTTTGTCAATGGAATCCAGGGAAAAATTAACAAAAATCAAACCCGCCACCATCGGCCAAGCCTCGCGCATTGGCGGAGTCAATCCCGCCGATATTAACGCTTTATTAGTGTATTTAGAAATGCGGCAGATGTCGGCAGTTAAAAGTTAGGAAATAATCCTGATTATCAGCGATCAAGAGTTGTTATCGGCTGCTTAATTAAGTAGCTGGTTATAATTAAATTAAAAATGGATTTTAGGTTCGATCCCCCCTTAGTCCCCCCTTGATAAGGGGGGTGTCTGATAATTTTTTTAACGCCTACCTAATTAGCATCTCCAATCAAAATAAATAGCGACCAAAAATAAGGATGGGGATACTTTTCGATCAGGCTTAATTTTGCCTCTCTCATCGATGCGCTTTTGCTCATTCCTTTCTGGAGATTTTGATAGAATTCAGCCATCATAATCGAATTAATTGCCTCAGAGGACTTGTCTTCGCCTGCTGGGGTATGTTAGCATTGAATAGGCTCAGTTAGTTCTTTTCCCGTTCTAGATACTGTACTGAAATGTTTTATAGGCTTAGATGAGTTATGAAGATTGAACCCACATACACATCGGTCGGTGTACTTTTTAAGCGTCAATCTACGTTTTTTATTCCTAAATATCAGAGAGCTTATGCCTGGGAATCAGAATCAGTCTCAGATTTTATCAAGGATTTACTTAATTGCTTTGAAAAAAGAAAGCAAGATTCGCCAATAAATCATTTTTTTGGTGGCATTCTGAGTGTCAAACACCCTGTTGTTGGAGCATTTGATCAGCATAAATATGAAATAATTGATGGACAACAAAGAATAGCTACATTTGCTTTGTTGGTTGCTTGTATGATTCAAACTTATCAGAACCTAAAATCAGAGGCTCAACAGTCACCAGGGGAAAATGATTTAGTATCAATTATCAACAAACGTATTCAAGATTTGTCAAACAGATTTATTGAATTCGATCAAGAGATTCAGAGACAAGTAACCCCTGTGGAAGTTTTAACACTTTCAACGGCCGACAGCCCTTTCTATAAAGACTTGATTCGTAATATAAATCCATCTCCCTCAAGAGACTCACACAATAAAATTTCATTTGCACATAAAACTTTATTAGATGAAATCCAAAGAATAATCAATGGTCATCACAGAATAGAAAACAAGATAGATGATCTCGAAATTATTCAAAATATATTAGACAATGATTTTACAATTTTGCACATGGTAACTGAAAATAGAGAGGATGCTTTTAGACTTTTTCAAGTTATTAATGATCGAGGAACCAATCTTACAGATGGAGATTTATTAAGAGCTAAAACATTGGAACTTCTCGAAGGCTATTCCAGAAACCAAGATTCTGTAGAAAAATTATGGGACAATATCCTGTCCGATTCACCAACCGACACAACTGATTATTTAAATTGGATTTATGATTCTTATCAAGGTAATAGACCAAAACAGAATGCCGTTTTTGATATGTTTCTTGATAAATTTTTCCCACAACATAAGAAACAAAATTTTACAGAAGATGATGCCGAAAAAATTTATCAAGTAGTAAAAAAGACTCACGAAGACATTTTTAAGTGTAGAAAACTGGTAAAAGGAGAATGGTTGTATGAACTTCGGCAACCTCTAACCAGTTGGGATAAAACTCGTTTGAACATTCTTATAGTTGAACTTGGACATACTTTATCAATTCCTTTATTACTGGCAGCATCTGAACTCAATCAAAAATCATTCTCAGAAATAGTTAATATTTTAGAAAAGGTATTCTTTCGGTATAAAATAGTATGTAATCAACACATAACACCGCTTAAAAATATCTACGCCAAAGAGGCTCTTAATATTCGCAAAAATCCCAATAATTATAATGTTAATAATCTCAGAAATGAGCTACAAAAACTTATGGAATCAAAGGCATCAGATCAAAAATTCAGGGATAACCTAGTTACCCTTGAATATCAAGAATCTGGTGGTAGCAACAAGCCTCTAAAATATTTTTTAATGACAATTGAGTATTACTATCAATGGTACAAAGACGGTGCAAGTGGTGAGTCTATATGTCTTGACAAAAGCAGATTATATGACTTTGCTGGCACATCGATCGAACATATATATCCTCGTAACGTCAGTGAATCTGACCAAGATAATGAGCTTGACCAACTCAAAAATTCTCTTGGCAATCTTACTATTTTAGACCCTGCACAAAATAGTATTGGAGGCAACGACAATTTTTCTACTAAAAAACCGCTCTATCAAAAATCTTCAGTTTTATTAACTCAAGAGATAGGCTCAAAGACAGCTTGGACAAAGAGTGAAATTGAGGCTCATCAAAAATTACTGATAGATGCTGATGTTGCCATTTTTCGTCTGTAGCTTACGGAGAGAAAAAGGTCGGGCATTGCAGAAAATTTCCTGAATTTCTCACATCACTTAACAATTTTAGGCTTTCCTCGCGTCCGTATTTTGCGCTATTACCGCAGGGACGAGAGAGGAGAGTTTCCCGTTAACAACTGGTAGGGTGACGGTAGCCACCAGAGAAAGAGTAAGTAAGGCGTAAAATTTGGGATTCATAGTTATTTCCGCTATCAGTTATTAGTTAATACACCTCATCATGAGTTCCAATGTTAATCAAAACTATCCTATCTGTTTGAGTTTTCTCGTCTCGTTCTAAATAGAAAATGATGCGGCAATCATAACCACAGGAACAAGCTCTCAATTCCTGATATTCTCCCCTGACTCGATTAACATTTCTTGCTGTTCCCTGGGTAAGCGTAGGCTGCTGCCAAAGAAGCCATGTCAGGAGGCGACTCAGAATAAGCCAGAAAATTTTGCGGTCGGGAAAGTGCGCTTTCTAGCAACCCCTCATCTCGAATACCCTCTAATCCACCATGCTCGGCTATTTGGTGGTGATGAATCGCGAGAGCTACCCCATCAGCTATCCAGATTAGCTGGTTCATGAGCCTAAGTTGCCAGCTTTCTCAAAACATTCCAGTCTTCGCGCATCACTTCCTCCGCCACTTCCATTTGCTGGACAAATTCGGGGTCGTAGGGTGTAAGCTCAAAGCCATTCGGCGTTTCCAAGACGTAGAGCATATCGCCTTTACTAAGGCGCAGCTTCTCCACCAACTCTTTCGGGAAAATCACCCCCATAGAGTTCCCTACCGTTGTGACTTTTAACTTAATCATCGTTTTTTGACTGAGTAAATATATCAATTATAGCACCTTTCATATTTCCTGAATTTCTCACATCACTTAACAATTTAGTATTAACTTTCCGAACCATTGTCTAATCTCTTGTTTTTCACTCTCTTCCAACGGAAAATCAATATTTTTGAATTGTTCGGCCCTTCTCTGTTTGACTCCTAAAATCTCAATCCCCACAATCCTATCCGTCTCATTGTAATCATAGACAATCCCCAGCGCTACTTCCTCAGAATCGATAACCTTTCCCTCAAAACGACGAATATAAGCGGCATTAGCGGCTCGATCATAGTCCATTTTCATATAGCAACCGCCAAGGCAATAAAGATTATAATTACTATATGGTGACATCTTTAACCCCAGCCCAACTAGACAACCTCAACCGCTTTCAAAAACGCCTTCCCCGTCATGCTACCCCAATTCGGATCTATAATCTTCCCAACGGTGGCAAAGCATTTCAATCGGACGTTCCCGCCAAAAATATTTCCGGTTCCTATGCAACCTACGAAAAACAAATTGATGCGGACGGAATCACTCTCTTTTACACCAAAACAACCTACGCCCCCAACGGTTCTATTGTTCACATCAAACAAAAATACCCATGAAAAATAGACAAGAATACCTCAACGCCCTAGTCAACTTTGACCAACCCCTATCAACTATCCTCCCTATCCTAAAAACCTTTCCTTGGGACAGTAGCGAAGCAATTATCACCCTAAAAAAAGAGCATCTGATCGATATTCTCGATCGCTATCTTAATAACGCTCTATCTGCCACCGACTTAGAAAACTGGGCCGATGCCATCGAATGCAGAGAAGATATCGCATATAAAACAGATGAGGAAAATCTCATCAATGACATCATTTTTTACCTCGCTAATCCGACCTTAAACGATCCACTATCACCAAAAATAATCGAACAATACATCAGCCAACTTTCCCATTTAAAGTCTTCCTTAATTGCCTAAAAAATAGACCTCTCTTTTGTAAATTTTAATGCGGGTTTACTTGAATCTCAATTTTGTCCGAGGGGTTGAATTTAATTTCCTCGACAACGTAGGAACTCTTAATCGCTACCCCTTCGATCCCCCTTATTTCTAGAGGATCTAGCGAGGTTAAAGTTACTTCCGCTTTTCCTTGATTAACATCAATAATTTTGAAGTTCTGTAGGGGTTCCGTCCAGCTTTGTCTATTCTGGTTTGGATTGCTTGATCCCTCTGTCCCGCGAATAACAAGCTCTCCGCTTTTGATAATTACTTTGCCTTGAAACTCTATCTGTTTGATCTCTTTCATTGCCACTTCTTTTGTTTTTGATTCTCTCCCTAAAGCGATCATTTTTGTTGGAGAATCGAACTTGATTAATCTCCCAGATAGAGAAGTGCCATTTTTTAAAGATACTTTTGTATCATCCGGCATGAATACGGGGATTACGGGAGATCTATCGCCGGTGGCTGGTAGATGATAGCCAGCAAGAGAGGCGATAAAAACTAGGCTAGTTGCGGTTATTATTGGGTAGAGTTTTTTCATCTTTACCTTGCCTGAATGATCGGGATTTAGTTGGTTCTGTTTTCGATCTTGGATGCGGTGGGTTAGGAGTAACAGTAACCCAACCTGCGGTTTTTTCTAGAGGGTTTTTTCCATATTTTAGCGTCGGGATTGTCAAAGGGGAAGCGTTTTATCTTCTCTTTATGTTAAAACTTATGAAGGTACTCCTTTATGCGGTAAGCGATAGAAATATGACTCTACAAGAGCTAATGCGGTGGGCGGAAAAATTATCCGCGATCGAGAAACGGCAACTGCTCGAAAAAATTACCGCAGAAATGGCATCGGAATCGGCAGAAATTAATCAACCCCGTCCATCTTTATGGGGTATATGCGCCGATTTAGGACAGGCTCCCTCGGCTGAAGATATCGATAAAACCCGACGAGAAGCGTGGGGAGATTTTACCGCAGAGGCTCTTTAAGTGTTAAAAGCAAGTTTTAAGTAGGTAGGCGTTAAAAATTATCAGAAACCCCCCTTATCAAGGGCGCAGGGGGGATCGGCACCCCCCTTATCAAGGGGGGCAGGGGGGATCGAACCTATTCCCCGAATATAATTTGATTCGGTGGGTTAGCGCTACTCGTAACCCAACCTGCGGTTTTTGTCAATATATTTTTACTTTCCGAAACCTTTGTTCGGGCGGTTTTGTTTGGCAATACGGAGGGCTTTTCCGGTTTTACCATCCTGTAGTGCGATCCGCATTGATCGCTTTTTCTGGTAGGATTGAATATCCGCCGCTAACGGATGATCGTTATCGATGCGTAGATGGGTTAAAGAACAGATAAGACCCGTTTGTTTTCCCAATTCATTTTTTAGGGAACAAATAATTCCCCCCTCGTCTCCCGTGTAGAAAATTTTATTGATCGAAAACTGGTGATCGGGTTTGTATCGCTCGCCTTTTGTTTCGGCTAGTTTTAACGTTTCGGGAGTTGCGCGCACAGGGATTGGTAAACTCGCTTCCATTTTCTCAATTAACAAACGAACTTGTCGGGGATCGTCGATGGACATGGTTATTCTCCTTGATAAAATACAAATAACTGGCGATGGAACCCGATCGATCGAGTAGAATAGCAATCGAAAACGCCAATCAGGGACATTTTACCGTGAGCGCTCCGAATTCTCCCCCTCCCGGAACACAGATACTAGGAACCTTCGCCAGTCTTCTCGGTTTGCTGGGGATTTTTCTCTATTTTACGGGATGGATCTATCGGTGGGCCTATTTCGGCTGGTTTAGCCTTGAGATTAACCGTCTGGACTTGCCCTTGCGTTCGTTCCTTCCTTTTTGTGCCGATACAGGTCTTCTGTGGCGATTTCGGGGCGTTGCTGCGAACGTTTCTGGCGCTGGTTGCCGTTGCCTTTGCGATTCAATTTACCCTCTGGATTTTGTCTCCCCTGCCATCCTATGCAATTGTCAGTCAATCTAAACGGAAATTTCATCAAAAATTTCAGTTCCTAGGTTTATTAGTCCGGGGAATTCCCGAATCTCTCCGAAAAGATTTGATCGCTGTTATTTGGCTATTAATTATCCTTTTTTGGTTAGCTCGAATTCAGGGATCGATCGATGCCCGTCGCGATGCAGTTAATGATACTTCTACCTTACCAGTTATCACTCTAGTTTTACCAGAAAAACAGATAGCGATCGGTCGGAATCCAGAGGATGTTTTTACCGATCCTTCTCTCAAAGGTTATCGAATTATTGGTGAGACTAAATTACTCGAAGAGCTGCGGGGAAAAGAAACGAATGATAGTAAAGTTAATCCCCCGCGAGTCTGGCGGTTATTAATCCAAAATAACAATTGGACTTATGTTTTTCGCGGGTTATCCCCCCAGTCGGCAGAAAATGAACGTCCGGCGATTCTAGCCATTCGCGAGGATAAGGAGGGACAATTGTTGATTCTCGCGCCGGATGTCCCATAATCCCGATGAGAGTCAATCGGGGAAATTATCAAAAGCGATCGTTAATAAAAAAAGTCTAAAAGTCTCACCCCACAAGGTTTTTAGATTCATTCAGCCAACCCTATCTAGGGATTGCCACCACCAACAGCGATGCCTGTACCATAAATCTGAGCATTTGTCAAGTTAATTCTCTCCATCGATGCACCCGTCACATCAGCATCATAAATCACGGCGCTGGTGAAATTAACTCCATCGAGATCAGCTTGATTCAAACTGGCATTAGTCAGAAAAACTGCGGTCAAATTTGCACCTTCTAGGTTGGCACCGGTCAAATCTGCGCCCTCTAAGTTAGCTTCCTCCAGATTAGCTCCTTGTAAATTCGCTTTTCTCAAATCTGCGCCGATTAGATGCGCCCCTCTTAAATCTGCACCGCGGAGATCACAGCCCGGACATTCCCGCGTATTCAATAATTGTTGTACCTGTCGGGGATTTTCCGCACCGACGGGGTTAATCAGCAGTAAGGAAGCTAGGGAACCTAGGGCAATCATTAAAGTCCTTTTCATCGTTTTAGCCTCCTCTTTCGTTTTCTTCTCTACTTTTAGGATAGGAAAAAAGCTGCTGAGTAACTTCCCCCGATCGGGCTAATTCTCCTGTTATCTCACTTTTTCTTGCTTTTGCTAGTCAATCTCCCCTTTTATTACCGTTGCGATCGCTGCTCGGGCATTTTCCTTAAATTCCTTGACATCGACGCGACTTAATAACCAAACTGCTAGGATCATTCCCAATGCTTGCAGGAGGAAAACTAAGCTATAGGCTAAAACTGGACTAGAAAAGATAACTTTACCGATATTTAAAATCGTACCGCCTAAAACCGTGGCTAATCCCCGGGCGATCGCTTGTGATAATCCCCAAGCGCCGATAAAAGTTCCCGCAGTTTCGGCAGCGGTTAAATCTAACATTAAACTGGTAGCCCCAGCAGTAATCATTCCCGAAGCTAAACCGAAAAAGAGCAAGCTTGATTTTAATAAACTTTGGTTAGCAGAAAATCCAGCAAAAATCAACAGAATAAAACAAATTGTTGCAAAAATACAGCCATATTTAGTGGTTTTTTGTTTACCGACGCGGGGAATGAGCATAAATCCCGTGGCAGCGATACCAAAAAGGGTTCCGGTTCCCCAAAAAGCGTTTAATTGGGTGGTTTGGGCGATACACATCCCAAAAACCTCGCCCCCAAAAGGTTCCATAATTGCATCCTGCATAAATAAACTCAAAGTCATCATCAGCAGAAAAGTGAAAAATAAACCGGTTTGCCGACTAGCGGTGAGAACCTGTAACGCATCCTTGAAGGTAATTTGATCCTCTCTTTGCACAAGAGTGGACCGACTACTAAAACGAGAATATTTTTTTTCTACGCCAAAAGTCGCTAAAATACAGAGAACGAAAACGATAGCGGGCATAATTGCGAACACGGGGTTAATATTCGCCTGTAGTTGCGGAATATTGGCTATAGGGGCTGATTGAGTCGGATCATAGGTCAAAATATTTGTACCGCAGATATTGGGAGTATCCAGCAGACGAGAACTAACGATCGCCCCGACGACGATTCCCACCATCAACATTGACCAAACTATACCAACTAATTGCGATCGATTATCTTCATCGGACACATCCACCAAGAGGGCAGCAAAAGGGGTGGAACTGGCACTTAAAGCTAGTCCGTAGAGGGCGAAAATTAAGGCTAAGAGGGCAATCCAGGCGTAGGAAATGGTATTCCATCCCGAAGTTTGAATACTAAGTCCCAATTGCCAAACTACCTGCAAAGCAATAAAAGCTAAAGCGGTAAAAACTGCCGCTCCAATCCAGACATAACCGCTGCGATGATGACCAAAAATAGTTTTACCGTCGGATCTTTGCCCAAACCAGATGCGTGCTGGACTAACAAACTGGTGCATAGCGATCGCAGCTGCGGCGAGAAAGGGTAAAACTTTTAACTCATCGATCATAATCCGATTGAGAACCCCCAAAGTCAGCAGGGACATAATACCTAGTCCCATCTGAAAGAGTCCTAAGCGAAACATGGTGAAAAGTCCCAGTTTTGGCAGGGGTTTTGGGGATGAGTGAGTAGAATTGGAGATATCGCTGGTAGCCATGGTTAAATCAATACAAAAAAAGCCAGTATTTAAAAATTTAACGCAGGACGAGCAGACATCTTCTAGGGATTTAAGTTTCTGTGTTCAATAACCAAGTGGTCAGAACTGTCAAGCTGGTAAAATCGAGCAGCGCTTCTCCTAAAGTTTCTAATTGTTCTAGGGATAGTTCTTGGATTTGTTGGCTTAAAGTTGAGGATATTTCACCTAAACGACGGTTAAGTAGTTGTAGAATCAAAGCAACCGCTTCTTATTGTCTTCCTTTTTTTTGGATGTCCTGATCAATGACTGATTCGCCCATAATTTCTTCCCTTAATAAGCTTCTGGTGATTTCCTTACTTAATACTAACCCCACCAGAATTGCTGTAGCGGCGGCTAAATTGCTTTTTTCAGTTCTCCCCTTGATATTAAGTAGGTGGGTGGAATTAAATATAAGATGAACGTAGGTTGGGTTGAAGCATGAAACCCAACGCCCGATTATGTTACGCTACCGCTAACCCATCCTACAAATAATTGTGCCTCCCTACTTATCAATTTTTCTGGCTACTTTGGCCAAGATTTTCCTATTGTATTATCCATTTTCCTGTAACTGTATGTTCGAGTTAATCGAGATCGCACAAAATGGAGATTTCTATGATCGTATCTTCCCCATTGTCCTCACCGATGCCAAAATCTACAACCCCAAAGACCGACTAAAATAGACTCAATACTGGGAAACCGAAAGTAAAGAACTAGAAGAAACCATGAAACAGGGAGGAATCGCCAACCTGCGAGGAATTATCGACGATCTAAATCTTGGCACCGTGATCCAGAAGTCAAATCGTCAAGTGCTTACTCTGTAATGATTATAATCGATTCGATCTTTGTTTAGCGTTGAAGTTCCCTTAGGAATAAATTGGGTCTTTTTCCAGCAAACCTAGCAATTTTTGCATTTTAATCCAAGCTCTTCTCATTTGCCAGAATTTACTTTTTTCCATGGCGGCTATTTTACTGTCAGCTTTTTGTAATTCCTCGTCTCTTTCTCGATAATCCAATTGGGTTTTTTGCAATTCTTGTTGCAATTCTTGTTCATGAATTTCTAATTGTTTAATTCGTTCTCTAGCCTGTTCTAACTGAGCGAATATATCGACTTTTAAGGTGACTAAAGCAGTAAAAATGGCTTGGATATTTTGGGAGTAAAGTTGGGGATGATTATAAAAAAGTTGGGTGTAGGAATAGATATAGTGTTCTGCGGTCATTGAGCGACTCATAGAATCAGCTTTTTGTCGATAGAAAAATAACAATTCTGGGATACGATAGACTTCTCGACCTAATTCGATCAGAGATAACCAAAAATCGTGATCTTCCCAACCATAAATTAAATTGCTATTATAGCCCCCCACAGTTTCCCAGTCGGATTTCCGAAACAAACCGGAGCAAAATATCATATTATCTACTAATATATCGGGAAATTTATACTCAGGCAGCGGCCAAATTCCTTGTCTATCGCCAAAATATTCCGCTTCGCAATAAACTATACCTAATTGCTCATTACTTTCTAGCAAAGCAACCGCTTTTTCTAGATAGGAATCGGCAATTTTATCATCAGCATCAAGGGGAAGAATATAGGTTCCTTGCGCTTGGGCAATTCCTAGATTTCTCGCTGTGGCAACCCCTTGATTTTCTGTGCGGATGATCCTAGTTTTTGGCTGTTGATAATCTTGTAAAATCTCGATGGTTTCTGGTTCTGTGGAGCCATCATCAATGACGAGGATTTCAAAGCCTTGGTATGTTTGTACCAAAACGGATGCGATCGCATGATCAAGATAGCGACCTTGATTATAGCAAGGAATAATCACGGAAACCTTAGGAACATGACTCATTGAGGGCAATTCTCTCCTACTCGAGCAAAAACTAGGTTATCAATAGCTTATCCCAAAAGTTCCCCTTTCTCGTTTTTCTGACTAAAGAAAGTGTTGATATCCCCACTAGCAATTGCGGGATAGTAGGAGATACTATGAATAAATTCTGAAATTATTCCGATTGTTGGACAAAATCACCCAATTGGGTGATCCCCGTGAGGGAAGCATCTCTTTTTAATAGAGGATAAGTTATTCAATAATCAGATTATTATTACCAATGATCCTTACATCATGGAAGCTCATCAACAAAAACAACTCCGCACTTTCCTCTTGGAAAAATTAGCTATTTCCCCCCGTTCCTTCGATATGGCTGTGCGTCTCTGTGAAGCATCGGTGGGTTCTTTGCCGATGGTTTTATGGCAGTACGGTTTAATCGATTTGTCGCAATTGAATCAAGTTTTTGATTGGATGGAAACTGTATAATTATTTTCCAAGCATATGCTCATTAATTATCATTTTTGTTAAGAGAGCAGCAAGTTACTGCAATTTATTTAATTTTATACCCCTTGCTTGCCTTTTTGCTCGTCATGACAGTAAGGTAGAAACAAACTTAATATGGCATAGGTTCTTGAGTTAGGCATCGACTATATGGAACTCTTTCAGGGCCGGATAGAAGTTGAGATTTTCGTGACTGGTACGACTGAGTTTAATCAGGGCAAACCGTTGGGATGGTTGCAATTTTTGCCATTGTTCTAAACTAATTTCGATCTGGAATTCTCTAGCTTTTTCTAGGACTGTATCAGGAATCTGGCTATCATCTAGCCAAGCGGGATGGGTATCTATTGCTAGTTCTCCTGCGGGATTGCCAGTTTTTTCCGTGATTAATTTTTGCAGAAAATCTCGATAGATTTTGGCTTCTGCTGCCGTCGTACAAGCCATATTAACTAATACCATTCTTTCTGGTTGAGTTAACTGCATCCAATGGGATAATTTTAATTTAACTCCACAGGTATCTAGTTTCATTCTCACGGCCATCGGTATGCAACGTAAGGAGTCAACAAATTCGGCTTCAAAGTCAAAAAAGGTGTTCATATTATTGCCTTGGTTTACTGAGGATAAATCTATAACACAGCACTGGGTTATAATTGCTGGGAAAAATGTTATTTTGATTGAAGAAAATTGGCTCGATATTGATGACTAGAGACGAGAATTTCCTCTAGTTCCTGCCATTGTTCTCTTGTAATATAGTCAATAATTTGATCAAGATTTTGCCGATAATTTTTCAAGGATATCAATAAAGCTTGACGATTGTATTTAGCCATCATTAAACCTAATTCGGGATTGCCAGCACCGACGCGACTGGTATCGCGAAAACCAGAACTAGCTAAATTTTCCGCTAATTTGCGAATATTCAGGTCTTGTTCTTTCCCACAAGCTTGGACTAAACTGGTACTAATCATTACCGGCAGATGGGAAATCCATGCCACGGCTCGATCGTGTTCTTCGGGGGAGGAATAATAAATTTGACAGCCTAATTTTTCTACTATTTCAGTTAAGATTTTCACGGCACATTTAGGAGTAGATTCAAGGGGAGTAATCAGATATGGGGCATCGACAAATAAACCCAATTGTGCCGCATTAATTCCCTGTTCGGTTTTCCCAGCCATGGGATGACTACCGACAAAATTCGGCCATAATTGACTACAATTGTCCACAATTGCCCCTTTAACCGATCCCACATCGGTGACAATTGCCTGTTTTTTTAAATAGGGAGTTAATTTTTCCAAAGTTGGCACAATTAAATGTATGGGAGTACAGATAAAGATTAAATCGGCAGTAGCCAATAATTCTAAACTGGTGCTAGATTCATCTACCACTCCTTTTTTTACAGCGATATCACAGGTGGATTGTTGACGGGAAACTCCCAAAACCTTATAACCTTGTGAGCGGAAATCTAACCCCAAGGAACCACCAATTAAACCCAGTCCAATAATGCCAATATTCATTATTTTTACTCAAAGATAATTTCGTCTTCCAGTCGCCAAGCAGGATCGACAATGCACAAGAAAACTAAGGGTTCCTCTCCACAATTATGAATATATTGTTTAGCTAGAGGAGGTATATAAATTGCAGCACCGACAGTCACTAATTGCACTTCCTCATCGATGTGCATTTCCCCTTGTCCTTGCAGAATATAATAAACTTCCGCAGTTTTTAAAGCGTGGGGAGTAGAAGTTTCCCCCACATCTACCTGCGCGTGGGCTAAACTATAACGTAGATTTAACGGCTGTTTATCGGGATGCAATAACTCGCGCAATCGGGTATGATCACCGGCGATGAATTCCTCACATTCGAGCAGTTTTCTGATTAACATAGTACAATTAAACCTCGAAGATTGTTTTTATTTTATCATTGAGTGAAAAGCTAAAGACTAATAGCCGTTATCATAGAAATATTCAGCATCGCCAGAATTAACGAATGACTTGGTTAGAACATAGTGTACAGGTAGAAGTGGACGCGCCGATCGATCTGGTTTGGGAACTCTGGTCAGATTTAGAACAAATGCCCCACTGGATGAAATGGATCGAATCGGTGAAAATTATCGAGGAAGAGCCAGAGCTTTCCCGTTGGAAGTTAGCCAGTGGTGGTCTAGAATTTACTTGGTTGTCACGGATAATGAAAATTGTCCCCCACCAGATTATTCAATGGGAATCCGTGGACGGGTTGCCTAACCGCGGGGCGATTCGTTTTTATGATCGTCATGGTAGGAGTATTGTGCGACTGACAGCAGCCTATGCTATACCCGGTTGGTTAGGAAAATTGATGGATAATCTTTTCCTCGGTCGAGTGGTAGAATCAACCCTGCAAGCTGATCTAGAGCGTTTTCGCCTTTATGCGCTCAATATTGTCAATAATACGCCGCCAAGGTGAGGTAATCATCCGCAGTAAGCTGTTGACTATCTAAAGCACTTGTTAAGAGTGCATGGGAGCAGGCAGAGGGTGGTGAGCATTTGTACTAAAATCAATAACTGGTTTAAATGCAGTACAGCTTATTCCTGACTACCGACAACCGACTCCCCAAAAGGAAAACTTCCTAAGAATATCCCCAGCAAATTGCGCTATCACGGTTGAGTTATTTCTACTCAATTTTATAGAGATAGGCTTCTGGGGTTTCAAGAAGGGGAGTCATCGGGCGATCGAGAGGGGGAGTTTTGACGAGGGTAAAAATTGGAAATAAATCGTTCATTTGGATAGCCATTTTAAATTTCGGCTGTATATAATAACTACCCGATGGGCAGGTATTGGTTATCGTTAGCTCTCTTTTGGTCATCGAAAATTTGGGTCTGAAACCCCGTCGTTCTACGACGGCTTTACTGTTAAATATTAGCACATTTACGAAATATATGCTAAAATGTGAGACATGGAAAAGCTATCGCTACCGATTTTACCCCACACCAACACAAGAGTCGCTATTGCGGCGCACTTTGGGATGTGTAAGATTGGTTTACAATAAGGCACTCCATCTCAGAACACAAGCTTGGTACGAAAAGCAAGAAAGAGTAGGCTACGCTCAAACTTCTTCAATGCTAACCGATTGGAAAAAACAAGAAGAATTAGACTTTCTCAATGAAGTAAGCTGTGTACCTTTACAACAAGGGTTAAGACATTTACAAACAGCTTTCACTAATTTCTTTGCTGGTCGTACTAAGTATCCTAGCTTTAAGAAAAAACATCAAGGAGGAAGTGCCGAATTTACCAAATCTGCTTTTAAGTTCAAAGACAAACAAATCTATTTAGCTAAATGCACAGAACCCTTACCTATTCGATGGTCAAGACAAATCCCAGAAAGCTGTGAACCAAGCACAGTAACAGTCAGATTACATCCTTCTGGACGTTGGCATATCTCAATAAGATTTGATGACCCAACAATTAAGCCATTACCAGTAACAGATAAAGCCATTGGAATTGACTTAGGAATTAGTAGCCTAGTAATTACCAGCGATGGCGATAAAGTATCTAATCCTAAGCACTTTAAAAAGCATTATCGGAGACTGCGAAAAGCGCAAAAAAATCTTTCTCGAAAACAGAAAGGCTCAAAAAATCGAGAAAAAGCCAGAATCAAAGTAGCAAGGATTCACGCTCAAATCACCGATAACAGAAAAGACCATTTACACAAGCTAACGACTCAATTAGTTCGTGAAAATCAAACGGTTGTGGTTGAGAATTTAGCAGTCAAGAATATGGTCAAAAACCCGAAATTATCTCAGGCAATGTCTGATGTTAG
>NZ_JADBVM010000280.1:0-5706 GCF_020244875.1 Microcystis sp. M44BS1 | reverse complement strand
TTGTCCTTTGATGTAATCCTTCAACCGATAGCGGCTAATTTGCATTAGCTCTTCTATATTTTTTGGGAACATTTGATGTAGCTGGAGCCAATGATAGAGATGTTGACCCACATAAAAACTGCTGTGTCTGCGTTGACCTTTTTATCTTTTTTCAGGTCTTGTGACATATTTTTGGATTCCCATATCCTTAATTTTTTTACCTTGTAGTGTGGCACTTGTATAGGCGATAGCTATAACAATTATCAGCTTTGATAAGTATTTCGGTGCTAATTGAGAACCTTCTAAGCTATAGCCTCCCGACTTAAAATCTCGAAACATCTCCTCAATATCAAATCTTTTTTGATCGGCAATTATTGCCGTCTCTAAATCCAAAAAATTTGTCAGAATATACCAAGGTTCTTTTGTTTGAAAACCCCCAGAGGTTTTTTCCACTTACTAGCTAAGTTAAACTGTCCAAATCCCTGCTCTTTTGTCAGATTGACATCCTTCAAAAATAGTTGAGTTCCTGGACTTAAACCTAACTCTCTCATTTCTTGATAAATTCCTTCTTTTGTCTTCTGTACTTTTTTTTGTCTTAAACAAAAGTATAAACTCGGCTTCTGAAGACACTTTCCAAGACTGACCGAGCAAAATTCTCTATCTCCTAACACCACTATTTTATGACCTGATAGCACCGTCAATATTTTCCCCAATACTCGCTGCTGTTCTTTGAGATTACTACTTCCTTTTTTTCCAATATCTCCCAATAGATTGGTATGGCTCTCTTGTCATAAATTAGACTCACCATCAAGATATTAATTGCTCCCCAACTCGTCCGGTCTATGGCAATATATACTAATCCTTTTATTGTGAACCTCTCCTGCTGTTTTAACATCTCTTTTAGGCAGGGAACCCAGATTTTTTCAATGTTCAGGATTTCCAGCTTTAAAAATCTTTTGAGTTTTTTTCTCCGACTCTCAAACAGGATTGGTATTGGTAGTGATTCTGCTAATATCTCTAACTTGGCTTGCTTTAGTATTTGCCAGGTTCCAACTATCATTAACAACAGTAGATATCTGGCTCGCCCCAGTTCATTCTCTAAGACTTTCTGGTATAGTTCACTTATCATTTTCGTTATTTAGGTCATATATGGTAAATATGACTGATCTTTTTTGGGAGTCTGTATCTGTATTCCATGCTACATAAGCTTTTCAGTTTGCTTGTCCCCCTGTCAGCGATTGATTTGTTCAAAAATATCAACTAGATAGGGAATTATTGTAATCATAAATTAGAGTTATGATCAAAAATTTTACTGACATTGCCGAATATCTATATCGGTCAATAAAATCAATAACAATTACAGGATAAGCGTTTAAACTTGATCGAGATTTGCTTGATTTAAATACAAAAATACTGAATATTTATCATCATCAGTCCCTGAACGCCAGCAAAAGAAAACCCCACAGACAAAGACCCTGTAATGATAAAATCGACAATGGCGACGGCTTGGCCATTAGTATTTTTTGCGTCGGACTAGCAGGAGATAAAAGCGTGACCTTTAAGATTGGTTTACTCGGTTTCGGGGTTGTGGGGACGGGAACAGCGAAAATCCTCCTCGATCCTTTTGGTCGTCATCCCGTACTCAAAGAGATTACCATTGGACGAGTGGGAGTTAGATCCCTAGATAAACCCAGAGAAATTGAGCTTTCTCCCCAGCTGTTGACCAATGACCTAGAATCGATCGTTACTGACCCCGAAATTGATATTATTGTCGAATTATTGGGGGGTTTGGAACCGGCACGCTCTTTAATTCTCCAAGCAATCGCATCGGGAAAGCACGTTGTTACGGCAAATAAGGCGGTTATCGCCCGTTTTGGTGATGAAATCTACGCCAAGGCTAACGAAAAGGGGGTTTATGTCCTCCTAGAAGCGGCCGTGGGTGGTGGCATTCCCGTCATTAAACCCTTAAAACAATCCCTCGGAGCTAATCGCATCAGCAGCATCATGGGAATTGTCAACGGCACAACTAACTATATTCTCACCGAAATGAGCCAAAAAGGGGCAGATTTTAGCGAAGTTCTGGCCAAAGCTCAGGAATTAGGCTATGCGGAAGCGGATCCCACTGCGGACGTGGATGGATTCGACGCAGCCGATAAAATTGCTATTTTAGCCTCTCTGGGTTTTGGAGGTCGGGTAAAACGGGAAGATGTTTACTGTGAAGGTATCCGGCAAGTTAGCGCCGTCGATATCGCCTACGCTGATAGACTGGGATTTGTGATTAAATTATTAGCGATCGCGAAAGATACGGTTAAGGTGGATTCCGATACCCTAGAGTTGCGGGTTCATCCAACCCTAGTACCGAAAACCCATCCCCTCGCTAATGCTAACGGAGTCTATAACGCTATTCTGGTCGAGGGGGAACCCTTGGGACAAGTGATGTTTTACGGACCGGGTGCCGGTAGCGGACCGACGGCCAGCGCGGTAGTATCGGATGTGATGAATATCGTCGGAATTTTAAAAAGTAGTGGCAAAACCAAGGAACTTGACCCGCTTTTAAGCTGTATTCACCAGCATTATTGTCAAATCGCCCCGATGGAGTCGTTATCGACCCGTTTTTATGCTCGTTTTCTCTGTCGCGATGTGCCGGGGGTAATCGGTCATTTAGGTATGGCTTTCGGCAACCATGGAGTTAGTCTAGAATCCGTGGTACAAATTGGGATTAGGGGTGATTTAGCCGAAATTGTCGTTGTCACCCACGATGTACGCGAGGGCAATTTCCGCAACGCTTTAGCAGCCATAGAGTCTTTAGAAGCTATTGACAGTATTCCTAGTATTCTCCGGGTTTTGTAATTATAGAGATCGCTTTTTTATGGTCATGGGTCGGAGAATCAGAAGTGAGAAAAGTTGGCTAAGTTTGACTAGCACAATTTTGTTTTTTTGTCTAGGTTTTTTGGGCTTAAATCAAAAATTAATTTTTGCCCAAGGGTCTGATCCTGTTTGTCCCCTGCCGATTTTATCAAGGTTACAACGCCATAAAATCCAAGCGGGAGAAACGATCGCCTCCATCGCCGAAAAATACGCTCTTATCCCGGCAACGATAATTAAACTCAATCCGACTATTCTCAAAAATGGTTTGGCCCCCGTCGGGAAAGAAATCTTTATTCCCCCGATGAACGGCATTCGCATCGAAGCACCCAAGGGTTCCACTTGGCGCGATTTAGAAGCGGCCTATGGTATTCGTGCGGATATACTCTTTGAGCTTAACGGTTGTGGTCGCCGGCCGACAATAGTTTTTATCCCCGGCACCAATTGGTCCGCCGCCGGCAAGCGATCGGACTATACTGGATTAAGTTCTTATCCCTTACCCTTTGCCAGCACTGTCGGATTAGCCTACGGTTGGCAAAAAAGCCCCACGGAACAGAAAAATCTCTTTCATAGTGGTATTGATCTTCTCGCCCCAATTGGTACGCCTGTTCTGTCCGCCGAGGACGGTCTAGTGATTTATGTGGGTCAGGAAGGGGCCTATGGTAATTTGGTAGTAATTAATCATTTAGGTCGCCGGCAGACCCGTTATGCCCATTTAAGCCGGGTTACAGTGAGAATTGACCAACGGGTACGAGCAGGAGACGTTATCGGCGCGGTTGGCACCACCGGACAACCGGATATTATTCCCCCCCATCTTCATTTTGAGGTGCGCTTAGATACTCCCGTCGGTTGGACAGCGCAGGATCCCGCTTTGCATTTGCCCTCACGGGGGGACAGAGAGCCTGAAAAGTAGAGAGGGGATGGGGTGTAGAGGTTGGGTAAAATTTTTTGACTTACCCTGAGAGGCTAAAAAGTCAACCCAAATAACCGATTTGCTATCAAGGAGGGATCGAGAAAGCGGCTTTTGTTGCCCTTCACTATCCCTTCAACCCTGATTATTGGCGGAAATTCTGCCAACCAGCATAACGAGCGGCTGCACCTAATTCTGCCTCGATGCGGAGTAACTGATTATATTTGGCCAGACGTTCACCACGACAGGGAGCGCCAGTTTTTAATTGAGCTGCCGAGGTTGCAACGGAGAGATCTGCGATAAAATCATCGGGAGTTTCCCCAGAACGATGGCTAATATAGACAGTATAACCGCCAGAACGAGCGATTTTAATCGCTTCTAGGGTTTCCGTGACGCTGCCGATTTGATTGACTTTAATTAAAGAGGCATTGGCAACACCTCGATCAATCGCTTCCTGAATAATTTTCGGATTGGTACAGAAAATATCGTCTCCTACCAGTTGAATGCGATCGCCTAATCGTTTGGTCAATTCTTGCCAACCCTGCCAATCTTTTTCACCTAAACCATCTTCGAGGGAAACGATTGGGTATTGATTCAGCCAACTTTCCCACATATCGATCATTTCCTCGGAAGATTTCCGACTTTGATCGGATTTGAAAAATTCGTAGTAACCGCCATCACGCCAAAGTTCGCTAGTGGCAGGATCCAGAGCGATGGCAAAATCTTCTCCCGGTTTGTAACCGGCTTTTTCAATTCCAGCCAAAATTAACTCTACCGCCTCCACGTTAGCCTTTAAACTAGGGGCAAAACCGCCCTCATCACCGACACCAGTATAGTAACCTTTTTGTTTTAAAATCGATTTGAGAACGTGGTAGACTTCCGCTCCCATGCGTAAAGCTTCCGTAAAACTGGGCGCACCGACGGGAACTAATTTATACTCCTGAAAATCAACGGTGTTATCGGCATGAACACCGCCGTTAAGGATATTAAAACAGGGAGTTGGCAAGAGATTCGCTTCCTCACCGCCCAAATAACGATATAGAGGCATATTTTCAGAAGCAGCCGCTGCCCGAGCCACTGCCATAGACACTCCCAAAATAGCATTGGCTCCCAAATTTTTCTTATTGGCTGTACCATCGAGTTCTAACATGGTTTGATCGATCGCTGTTTGTTGGCTGGCTTCGGCTCCTTGCAGGGCATTGGCGATCGCTCCCTTGACGTGGGCTACTGCTTTTAACACTCCTTTGCCACCGTAGCGTTTATCATCACCATCTCGCAACTCCCAAGCTTCATTGATCCCCGTAGATGCCCCCGAAGGCACGGCGGCTCTGCCTTTGCTACCATCATCTAAGATTACATCCACTTCCACTGTGGGATTACCGCGGGAGTCAAGAATTTCTCTGGCAGTAATCGAGGCAATTTTAGCCATGTTTTTATTCCTTATCTAGGTGGTTTCATCTCAATTATTATACCTAGACCTTTAGAGGTCGATTGATTATTGTTATTTACTACACCTCAAATTACTGACTCTTGGCTTGATAAGCTAAGACGCATTTAAACCGCTTATTCTTAGATTAGCCGAACCTTCCCCAATCCCTTTACTGTTGCCTTTTGCCGTTCGGACCTCGGCGTGAGACTTCGGCGTGAGACTTCGGCGTGAGACTTCGGCGTGAGCTTTTGTCGAACGCTCAGTTCGCTGGTTCGCTGGTTACAAGGTTCTACCTTGTAACCAAATATTTAGGCTCTGCCTAATTTAAATATATTAGGTTCTTCGTTACTTGGTATGGTTCGATAGGGGGGCATAAATCGACTAAATCCTTATCTGGCAAGAGACTTAATTGATTAGTTCGCTCTAGATAAAAAACAATTGACAAAAATCGCTAAATGCCTTTCTATATAAGGGTTCCATCCCTTATAACCCCCGTCCATTGCATAACACAAACCAAAGAGCC
>NZ_JADBVM010000028.1:0-3908 GCF_020244875.1 Microcystis sp. M44BS1 | reverse complement strand
TACGAAGTTAAGGGCAGAAATTTCTCTTGAATCCTCTCGATGGATGTACAAAGTGATGTTATTAAAAGCCCTTAACATCTTTTCGGCTGTGGGACGATTAGTGGCGCGTTTAGGATTTCCTTCATAGAGTCCAGCTAAACTGGACTGGGATTGATGTAATTGACGACGCACCACAAATTCCCTCAAAGTGAAAACTCTGAGGGCAATCGTTAATAAAAACATCAATCCTTTAATTTTCTCCTCGTCTCGAAAATAAATTGGTAGAGCAGATAAACGACCTTTTTTAAAGTTAAAAATTTAGCAATAATAAACCCAAAAAAAAAGAGAGCTTGCGCTCTCCTTCTTGGTTATTTGCTAATTTTACTAACTGGCGACAATATATTCCTTGACGTTGGCCCGGCGACGGCGTAAATGAGCTAGGGCCTGGTGTTCTAATTGTCGCACCCGTTCCCGACTGATGTTCATTCTCTGACCGATTTTGGCTAGGGACAACTCTTTGCCATCGCTTAAACCGAAACGGAGGGAAATCACTTCCCGTTGTTGGGGGGTTAATTCGGCCAGGAGATTGGCTAAGTCTTGGCGTAATAACTCTTGAGTGATGAAGGTATCGGGAGAAACTCCGCTATCTTCTAACAATTCCGACAATTCCGTATCTTGGTTATCGCCGACGCGCACATCAAGGGAGATGGGTTGACGAGCCATACTGAGATACTCGCGGATTTGAGCGGGTTCTAGCTCTAATTCCAGGGCAATCTCGGCGGGAGTGGCACTTCTGCCCAGTTTTTGGGCGAGTTCGCGCTGGGTTCTTTTGATTTTATTCAGTTTTTCGGTGATATGGATGGGTAAGCGAATGGTGCGGGCCTGTTGAGCGATCGCACGGGTAATCGCTTGTCGAATCCACCAGTAGGCATAGGTAGAAAATTTATAACCTTTGGTGGGATCAAATTTCTCTACACCTCTTTCTAATCCCAGACTACCCTCTTGAATTAGATCTAGGAATTCCATGTTCCGCTTTTGATATTTCTTAGCGATCGCAACCACCAAGCGGAGGTTAGCTTCAATCATTTTCCGTTTAGCTCGATCACCGGTTTTCAAGGCGCGATCCAGTTCATTTTCGCTTAAATTCACCGAATCCGCCCACTCCAATTGCTGTGGTTCCCGTCCTAATTGTTTCGATAGTCCTTCTTTCGCTTCTAACAGGCTCATCATCCGTTGGACTTGTTTGCCGTAAATAATTTCTTGTTCGTGAGTTAGGAGGGGAACCCGCCCAATTTCGTGCAGATAGGTACGCACCATATCGGCATTGAGGGTGGGCTGTGGTTGAGTTTGGTTGGTTTTTGCTGTGGGCATTGGTTTGGTGGTGACTCCTTGACACAGAAAAAGTCTGTTACTATTCCGACTCGCGGGTGAGTCTGGCTTATCTGAAGTCGGTATGAGTTCGATTCGGAATTCCTTTGATTGTATCCTGTGCTTTTAGACGCAGACAATCCCCTAAAGGTTCAAAGCTGATTCATTCTTTGGTATGATGTTAAGTTTATCCTTTTTCTCCCAACATCCAGAACAAAAGTATTACAGCCTAGAACTATCAACTACAATCGCTTGTTTTTGGGTCGCTTTTTCCTGAATCCTCGGCAGTGCCGCTTATATTGTTAGGTAAGATTACAAGACAAAAAGGCGATTTTCCCGATTAGCCGTCAACAATCTAGCTGAATTCCGACCCTTTCGCCCTCAGCCTTGAGAGGAAGACTAACAGCCGAGAACCGACTTCTATATATATAATGACTGATCAAAACCAGCAAAGGGAGATGTAATTATTGCGGATTCCCGAACTATTTTCTGTAGTATTTGCTACAAAATTTTAAATTTTTTTCCGATTGAGAATCGGAAAAAATTGTCAAAAAAATTAGGATTGCTAGGAGGGTAATAACTATCATAGAAACAGCAGGGCGGAGATCGGGATAAATTATCGTCGAAACCAAGCTCGATCGCAATCTCCACAATGCCGTTCTGTGGAACTCCTGAACAATGAGGACTTACTATGACTAAAACCGTCGTTATCGATCCCGTCACCCGGATCGAAGGCCATGCCAAGATCTCGATTTTCCTTGACGATGGGGGGGAAGTGGATGACGTGCGTTTTCATGTGGTCGAGTATCGTGGTTTTGAGAAATTCTGCGAGGGACGGCCGATGTGGGAGATGGCGGGAATTACTGCCCGAATTTGCGGCATTTGCCCCGTTAGTCACCTACTTTGTGCCGCCAAAACCGGCGATAAAATTCTAGCGGTGCAAATCCCCCCTGCGGGGGAAAAACTGCGGCGCTTGATGAATTTGGGACAATTAACCCAATCCCATGCTTTAAGCTTTTTCCATCTTAGCAGTCCCGATTTTCTGCTTGGTTGGGAAAGTGACCCCGCTAAACGGAATATTTTCGGTTTAATCGCCGCCGATCCCGACCTAGCGCGAGCAGGCATCCGTTTACGTCAATTTGGACAGAAAGTTATTGAACTTTTGGGAGCAAAAAAAATTCACCCCGCTTGGTCCGTCCCGGGAGGTGTGCGTTCTCCCCTGAGCGAAGAAGGGCGACAATGGATTAAAGAACGACTGCCGGAGTCTAAAGCGACTCTTTACACGGCTTTAAACCTGTTTAAAAGACTTCTGGACGATTTAACCATAGAAATCGCCGCTTTTGGTAATTTCCCTTCCCTGTTTATGGGATTGGTTGGTAAACGGGACGAGTGGGAACACTACGGTGGTCATATTCGTTTTACCGATAGTCAAGGCAATATTGTGGCCGATAACCTCAGCGAAGACAATTATCGCGATTATATCGGCGAATCAGTAGAAAAATGGTCTTATTTGAAGTTTCCCTACTATAAACCCCTCGGTTATCCCAACGGTATCTATCGAGTTGGTCCGTTGGCCCGCTTAAATGTTTGTTCCCATTTTGGCACGGAGGGAGCGGATATCGAGTTACGGGAATATCGCCATCGGGTCGGTGGTGTAGCAACCTCTTCTTTTTACTATCATTATGCCCGATTAGTGGAGATTTTAGGCTGTTTAGAGCGTATCGAACGTTTAATCGATGATCCCGATATAGTTTCTCCACGCTGTCGCGCCGAAGCAGGAATTAATAATCTGCAAGGGGTGGGAGTTAGTGAAGCGCCCCGGGGTACTTTATTCCATGATTATAAAGTGGATGAAAATGGTTTGATTGAAACGGTGAATTTAATTATTGCCACGGGTAATAATAATTTAGCCATGAATCAAACGGTGAAACAAATCGCCCAACATTATATCCATGGTGGCGAAATTCCCGAAGCGATGTTAAACCGGGTGGAAGCGGGTATTCGTTGCTATGATCCCTGTTTAAGTTGTTCCACTCACGCTATGGGACAAATGCCGCTACAGCTAGAGTTAGTTAATGCAGCCGGTGAGGTGATTAATACTCGACAAAGGGGTTAATTACCTTAAGTTGTTGGGGGGTCAGGAAATAGGGGAAATTTCTCCTATTTCCTGACCCCGTTTTACTATTTTTACGGTCAAGATTCTAGCTAAGAATTTCTAGGTTTTGATAAAGAATTTCTATCGGACAAGAAAAGTTAATACAGTTAATAGTGATTAAATCTCCCCCTTGATAAATATGGGGAATCCAGAGGTTATTAGATTGACGTTGATATTGTTCGATTAGGACTTGTTTTTGTTCGATAAGTAGATATTCCTTTAATTCAGGGATAGTTTGATAATCGGCAAATTTATCGCCTCTATCGGTAGTGATTCGGTAGTAGTGGTAAGCCATCTTGCTTATCTGGACTGAGTCGTGTAGAATATTTACTAATAAAAATAATTGCTTGATAAATGTTGGGGATTTGGTTTTTATGATTGCTATTTTTATCAATATCTTCTCTTG
>NZ_JADBVM010000279.1:0-29090 GCF_020244875.1 Microcystis sp. M44BS1 | reverse complement strand
GCACTAGAAGCGGCAATTTCGACAATTAATTCCGGCGCTCCTTCTACATAATCATCTTGACTAATTGTCGATTGTCCTCCCTTGTCAATTCTTAATAGGGCATCCGGTTGGGGTTCGTTATCAATATCTAATCTCACGGTGGCATTATCACCCAATCTAACACCTGGAGTCGCCGCTTTATAGAGAGCTAACCATCCGATAATATTAGCATGAGGCTCGGCGTGACTTTCAAATCTGAGGGGAGATGCCATATAAACAATTCCTTCAATTAATTCCGCTTTTTTGAGATGGGGCATCCCTTGATAACGTCGTTCAAATTCCCATCGAGTTAATTTATCGCCGTTTTCTAGGGGAGGAATTGTTAAAGAAGCAGCTATTACTGGGGTAGTTGTCATAGGTTTTCTCTTTTCACCCGTCTTCTAGTTAATCTTTGCCCGCTATCGGATCAGGTTTTTTCCTGATCTTCCATTATTATAACACCCATCGGTAGGGTGTGTTAAAGTAGCTCAACACACCCACAAAAATCAATTATAAGTCAGCAAATAATCCATTAGTTTGATCAGAGTTGCTGCCCCCATTTTATCTACTCGATCAGTGATATCATCAAGAGAAATAAATAGCTTATCTTTTCGCACTTTGAGAAAATTTCCAGTAACTGTTCTATTTATTCCCGCTTTTTTAAGTTGATTAGCATCACAGGTATTCAAAAGCTCTAAAATCGACTTAGAAGGAGGAGAAGGAGGAGGAGAAGCAGAAGGAGGAGGAGAAATAATAATTTTTTCTTCCAGTCTTTTGATTTCTTTTTGGTACTCCTCTCGGATTGCTTGTAACTGGGTTTCTAATCGTTTTTCAAGATTATTCACCCTCAATTCTAGAGGATTATCTGTTTTTTCGGGCGTGGTAATTAACCCAGGAGAAGGGGATAATAACTGTATTTGCTGTAAAGCGATATTCTCCGCTTCTTTATCAACCACAAAAGCGTTAATAGTTTCTAGGCTGCGTTCTTTTTCTTTAGCAATTAAACAGGCATAATACTCTAAATTTCCCTCAATAATCTGGAAGCGTTCAAAGCCAATTTTTTTGAGAATGACAGGACGCATTAAGCCCTTTATTGCTACAATAAGATTAGCTAAGTTGTGTAAATCTGTTTCTGGAAAATAAGAACGCTCTTTAGTAGCTACCACGTCCTGTAAATCAATTAGTAAAAAATCCCACATTTATTTAACTCCTATTTTAGCTAAAACTTCGATTGCTAAGGCTTCAAATTCTGCTGCTGATACTCCCGCATCGCCTTGATTTTCGGCATAATCCATTATAGATTGGGGAGCAGGAATTTCTAAATCTCCCACGGGAACGGATTGATTTATACAGCGAGATAAAGGCATTCTTTCCGAGATAGTCGATTCCATCAAGGGTAAACCATATTTGTCTGGAATTACTTGTTTTTGTTTGGGAAAATTAAATCTTAAGTATTGAGCATTGGTAGAAATTTTGGAAGGTAAAACGCCTAAAATTTTTATGGGTTCTTTACCTAAATTTTCACGAGGTTCGTTAATTGCTTCCTTGATAAAATTTTTTACACTATTTAAACCTTGATTAGAAAATGGTTTAAGATCTGATGGAATAATCAGATAGTCGGAAGCAATTAAACCAGCTTGAGCATAAAAATCTAAGGATGGCGGGGTATCAATAATAACCAAGTCATAATCATCTCTAACTTTATCTAATTTTTTAGATAATCTTGTGTCAGAACTCCCGTATCTAGTTAAGGTAGTTTGTTTTTCAATTAAGCTAATATGAGCGGGAATTACATCAATTTCTGGATGGTTAAATCCCTGAGATTTTCTGACAATATTTTGCACAAAAGTTATGTCTCCATCATTGAGTAAATGAAAGACATTTTTATCTTTTAAATCATCGTCATCATCGAATTGAAACTTAATTAAACCAACGGCAAAGGTACTATTAGCTTGAGCATCAATATCAATTAATAATACTCGCTTACCTTTTTTACTCAAAGCTGCCGCTAGATTGGTAGCGACGGTGGTTTTACCAACACCACCTTTATGATGATAAATTGCGATGGTTTTCATGGGGTTTCTGTGGTTGATTGTTGGAGAATTGAGCGGTGGAATACCTAAAGATAAGGTTTCGTAACCAATCAGAGATTTTAACTTTTCTAAGTGAGCGGCAATTTCTAACCCAGAACATCTAAAAACTAAATAAATTTTATCGGTTTTCCTTTGATAAAGTTGAATTTCATAACCATTAGTTAATAATCCCCACGGCACTTTAAAGTAGTTAAGATAATAACCTAAACGATGACGATGATTGGTGAGCTTTTCTCTGGGATTTTTAGCCTCGATAATTAGACAGTGAGAGGATACAAACTGCTTTTTGTTGATGGGTTTTTGAGCGGAAACAAGGAAATCTAAGCGGACTTTACCGAAGCTAACTTGTTGATACCAATGTTCGGCATTGTAGCCTAGTTTGGGGAGTAAATACTGAACAATTAGTTTACTCTCCACTTCCCTTTCGTTATGACAATGGTGAGGGTTAAAAGTCACATATTTGAGGAAATACTTAAGAACAACTTATTGTTAGTTTAAATGATGACAGCCCTTCCCGTCAAGGTGAAGCACAGACTGAATCCTTACTTAAGTGGGGAGGCACAATTATTGGTAGGATGGGTTAGCGGTAGCGTAACATGAGCGGACGTTGGGTTTCATGCTTCAACCCAACCTACGTTCATCTTATATTTAATTCCACCCACCTACTTAATCGAGTATTTCAGCTGCAAGAACAAACCCCATCTATCCCAGAAAAGCTATATATTGAGATGCACATCAGTAAATTTACGGGTTCATGACAGTAGGATGTTTATCTAACACTTTTGACAATGACAGAGAAAACCATCCTACCCACAGGTTAAATTAATTGAACTGCATAATTTTCTCGGCTACTTTCTGGGAGATAAAAGGTAAAATTGAGCGATTTTGACTGTTATCTTTTCCCTCGGTAAATACCACCAATAGATAGGGAGTATGATGGGGAATTTCAATATAGGCTGCATCGTGACGTACTTGACTTGTCCAACCAGCTTTTGACCAAATTTGACTATTTTCTGGTAATCCTTGTCCTAGAAATCCTAAGATTTGTGTATCATCTCCTTGACTTGTCCAATCAGCAGGATTAAGACTTCGTTTTAGTAAAGACATCATTATTTGAGAACGTTGGGAAGAAACCGCAATCCCCCCAACAATAGTATGAATTAAACGCGCCACTGCATTGCTAGTTAACATATTGCGATTCTCCATTAATTCCCCTAAAAAAGCGCGTTCACGTCCATAGGGACCATCAGACCAAGTTTTTTGATTAACGTTAATTGTCGCTAATTCCGGCCAATTTAGGGATTGAAAATAACGATTAACTATGTTGCGTTGTTGCTTCCAAGTTTCAAAGGGACCGGCGGCAATTTCTGGACCGCTAGTGGTTCCCGTGACCAGATCTACAACTAAACTGGTAGCATCATTACTAGAGTCAACAATCATGTCACGAATGGCGCGATTTAATTCGCTGCTTTCGGCAATCATACCCCCCTCTAACCACTCATGAATCGCTACTAGATAAAATAATTTCACTAAACTAGCGGGATAGGTTCTTTCTTGTCCGCGATAGCTAAATCCGCGGGGGGAATATTTCCAGAATTCTTCGTGAGAAATTGCTCCCCCCGTGTTGACGATAACAGGAGGATCATATACTATCCAAGTTAGGGCAATTTGTTCTTGAGCTAATTGGGTAAATTCTCGCCAAGTTGTTTCTAAAATATCTGTACCGAACTGTTGGAGGTGGTCTTCAGTATGAAAAAAGTTCATAGGTGTGCTGCAAAGTCAAGAGTTAGAAGGTGGATAAATTCTTGAGTCGGCAATTCTCATTTTACGGTAAAATTTACCGATAATTAATTATTTGATCGCTTCTGAGTTTAATGTTTATATCTACCGATGAGGTTCATCTCTATTTTATCAGTCTCGATCCCTCTGGGGATAGACGAGAAAAACTGGCTTCTTTGCTCTCGGAAGATGAAATAATTAGAGCTAATCGTTACCATTTTCCCCAACACAAGCGGCGTTTTTTGGTGGCTAGGGGATGTTTACGGGAGATTTTAGGGTCATATTTGGCCATAAGTCCCGAAAAAATCGAGTTTATCTACAGTGAACGGGGAAAACCGAGTATTAACTACCAATTGCAGTTTAATCTCTCCCATTCCGAGGAGATGGCAATCTGTGGCTTGACTTTAACCGCTCGCATCGGGGTAGATTTAGAGAAAATGCGCGAGGTGAAAGATTTAGATAGCTTGACAAAAAGGTTTTTTTGTGCTAGGGAACATGAGCTTGTTGAAAAGTCCGCAGAGAAGGAAAAGTTATTTTTTCAGTTATGGACGGCAAAAGAGGCTTATTTAAAGGCACTGGGAACGGGAATTAGCGGGGGACTCGATCGAGTGGAAGTGGGCCTTAATCCCTTAAAATTAGACAATGTGGCGGGGGAATGGCAATTATGGACAGCAGCAATCGGCGATAATTATCGAGCGACGGTGGTTATCGAAGGAAGCGATCGAGTGATTAAAACCTTTGGCCTTTCTGATCTATGATTAATTGGGGAGTTAATTGCCTTGAGAAATTCAGTAATTATTCCTAGCTATCTCAAAAAGCTTGCCCTTAATTATTACTTAACCTTGTTTTCTCTATGCGAATTGCTCTTTTTACAGAAACTTTCTTACCGAAAATCGATGGCATTGTCACCCGTCTTAAACATACCGTGGAACACCTACAAAGATTAGGTCATCAGGTATTGGTTTTCTCTCCCGATGGCGGTTTAAAAGAGTACAAAGGTGCTAAGATTCATGGAGTTACAGGGATTCCCTTACCCCTATATCCGGAATTAAAAATGGCTTTCCCCCGGCCTTCAGTCGGTCAAGCTTTAGAGAGGTTCAAACCTGATATTATTCATGTGGTTAACCCGGCTATTTTAGGGGTGGGAGGCATTTATTTTGCCAAAACTATGAACATTCCCCTCGTCGCTTCCTATCATACCCATCTCCCCCAATACCTACAACACTATGGGTTAGGTTCCCTAGAGGGATTACTCTGGGAATTATTAAAATTGGCCCACAATCAAGCAAGTTTAAATCTCTGCACTTCCACTGCTATGGTACAAGAATTATCTAGTCGTGGCATTGAAAAGGTAGAGCTTTGGCAAAGGGGAGTCGATACGGAATTATTTCAACCTCATTTAAAATCCCCGGCTATGAGACTGAAATTATCCCAAAATAACCCCGATAGTCCTCTCTTATTATACGTTGGTCGAGTGTCGGCCGAAAAAGAAATCGATCGCATTAAACCAGTCTTAGAAGCGATTCCCGAAGCAAGATTTGCCATTGTGGGAGACGGTCCCCATCGGGAAGCTTTAACAAGTCATTTTGCCGACACAAATACCCATTTTGTTGGTTATTTACAGGGGTTAGAATTAGCCTCCGCTTTTGCTTCCGCAGATGCTTTTCTTTTTCCCTCACGCACAGAAACCCTCGGTTTGGTACTCTTAGAATCCATGGCTGCCGGTTGTCCGGTGGTGGCGGCAAATTCGGGGGGAATTCCCGATATTGTCACCGATGGAGTTAATGGTCATCTCTTCGATCCTAGGGATGAAAAGGGTTTAATTAGTGCCACCCAAAGATTACTAACCGCCAAGGCAGAAAGAGAGGAATTACGACGAAATGCGCGCCTAGAAGCGGAAAAATGGGCATGGCAAGCGGCCACCAAACAGTTATTAAATTACTATCACCAAGTTTTGCATAATAATTCTGTGGCTTTTGCCGCTTAATTGTTGTCAAAATGCTCGAATTTAACCGCAAAAACCTTGACCTATTGTAACTTTTATGGCCAGCGCACCCAGTACCACCTTAGATAAGTCCACTCAAGTTGTCAAAAAGACTTATCCCAACTATAAAGTTATTGTTCTCAACGATGACTTTAACACCTTCGATCATGTGGCCAATTGTTTAATTAAATATATCCCGGATATGACTACCGATCGAGCTTGGGAATTAACTAATCAAGTTCACTACCAAGGACAGGCAATTGTCTGGACAGGTCCCCAGGAACAAGCGGAACTTTATCACCAACAATTGCGACGGGAAGGATTAACTATGGCTCCTCTAGAGGCCGCATAATTATGAATAATGGTCGCTTAGTTTGGAATCATTCTACTCATATCCCGGGGTTGATTGCGGTATTAGAAAAGTTAATTACCTATCAAGGAATCACCACTGTCACCCCCGGGGTACTTTCTCGCTCAAAAGGTCATTGTCCGCGGTTACAATTGCGGATATCAGTGCCGATTCGTGGTGGTTTTAAGCTGATTGCGAGGACAGGAAAAAGTGTGCAGGAAGTCTTTGTTATCACCGATTTAAACCAAGAGGACTTAGAAATGGCTATCCAAGCTTGTTTAGGAAAATAACTGTCGTGGGTGCGTTGTTGAAAGGCTGCTGGTTACTAATCATTATTTTTCTGTTTTTCTGTTTACCTTCTCTCCCTAGTTTGGCAGTAGTGGATAGGGTTCCCTTAACAGTAACTTTATTGCAGGAACGTTTAAGCGCACCCGTCCTTAAAGAAGGGATGACTACTATCGATTTAGCTAATTTAGTTATCGATATCCGCGATGAAAATAAAGAACTGCAAGAACAATTTTATCAACAGATTCAAGGTCAAATTAATCGCGCTAAACAACCCCTAGGTTTAGATTTTAGTAATTCCTTAATTCAAGGCAATTTTATCGCTTCCCGTCTGGGTTTACCGACTCCTTTAACAAAAGTAGCTCTCGCTACTTTATTATCACCCACGGAAGAACAGTTATTACAACAGGACGAAAATTTTTTATTCGATAGCGATGAACCGGTTTTTAATGTCACAGTGTTTCGCGGACCGGTGAAGTTGCAGGGAACCGTATTTATGGGAGAAGTGGACTTTTCTAAGACTTTTTTTCTGCAAATTGTCGAAGCAATGGCAGCAAAATTTAGTCGTGAAAGTAATTGGTTAGAATCGCGTTTTGCTAGGGTGGCGAAATTTAGCAAAGCCACTTTTATGGGAGATGTAAATTTTAGTCAAAGTCAATTTTTAAATAAAGCTATCTTTCGCACGGCCCATTTTAAAAGTATTACTAACTTCCATGGCAGTCATTTTACTGCCGAAGCTTATTTTGATCAAACCAAATACGATAAACCCGCATATTTTACCCGTACTTTCTGGGAAAAAGAGGCAAATTTTTCCCAAAGTCAATGGCGAGATCGTCCGCTATTTTCTAAGAGTAGATTTTTAAGTTTATTAACTTTTAGAAATGCCACTTTTGAAAAATCGGGCGCTTTCCGGTCTAGTTATTTTAATAGTGTGGTTAGTTTTCAAGATGTGAAACTTTTAGATCAGGTAGATTTTAGTAATTCCACTTTTACTAAAAATAGTTATTTGAGTGTATCAGGATTAGCTTTTGATTCCGATAAAGCGAAAATACTAGGAGATAGAGGAGTAATTGGTCAAGCAATTTATTTACCAACCCTAGCAGGAAATGAAACAGTTTTAAGAAATTTAGTTCGTAATTTTCGCTCCCTAGAACAAATTGCTGATGCCAATCAAATTGAATACAAAACCGAAAAATTGCGAGTTCAACAGTTAAAACAAAAACTGAAGAATATCTCAATTATTCGCCTAATTAACCTCACTTGGTTAGCTGATTTTCTGCATACTTCTTTCCTTGCTTTACTATTACTCTTAAGTCAAGATGGTACAAATTTTAGTTTAGTTTTCGGCACAGGAATCATAATTTTTGCCTATTTTGGCTGTTTATTTTGGTTAATTGATCGCGTGCGTCGTCTCACTCCTAAACCAGTAATTCCCAATCGTTATGAAATCTTTTGTATGGTAACTAGCTATATTATTCTCACCCTTTCCGGTGTATTTAATATCCTGCAATCTGCCAGTCGTCCTCTCCTAACTTTAACAGCTATTGCCCTAATTCTTGTCCCCTTACCCCTAATTTTAATTATCGAACTTTATCGTCGGGGACGCTATCACGATTTAATGGATAGTTCCTATTTCCTGCAAGATGGTAGTATGCGACAATTACGCTTATTAATCACCCGTTTACCCGTGGTTCCCGAATTTCCCCTTTTTCGCGATCGTTATACTCCTATTCCTTGGCAAAAGCGTTGGAATTGGTTAAATTATTACGATTTAAGTCTCAATAATTTGCTAAAATTAGGCTTTAATGATTGGCGAGTTCGCGATCAAGAATTACCCGCTATCATTTCCTTTTTAGTTTGGTATCAATGGGGTATCGGCATCTTTTATATCACTCTCCTTATCTGGACTCTCTCCCGCACGATTCCAGGGTTAAATCTCTTAATTTATTTAAAATAAACTGTAAAAATTGAAATAGAGTAGTTATCTTTTCGTTTTGAGGAGCCGAAATATGAGTGGAAAGAGGAAAAACCATGAATGCCAAATTGATTGAATCTCTCGTCCAAATTATCCAATCCCTTTCTGAAGAAGAAAGATTGCTCTTAAAAAAGAAATTAGCTGCCCATGAAACTCAAACAGATTTTGATAACCTAGTCCAAGCTTTAGCAGAATTGCGACAAATTTGTGCTGAAGAAAACTATACTATAGAAGTTCCTCTTCGTCAAGATCGTTCTAATCCATTTGCAGAAAGCTTAAATGACCTTCCTGTGTGATACTAACATTATCAGCGAGTTAAGTGGGTGGGTGGAATTAAATACAAGATGAACGTAGGTTGGGTTGAAGCATGAAACCCAACGATGCATCTCAATTTGGTCGAAATATCTATATTACATTTTCGGCGCACGCAGTTCGATAAACTCACTGACCACTAGGCGCTCCTACCATAATATTATGGTAGTGACTGTATCGGCAAGAGTCACAGTATAATTGAACCAATGAATTTTGGAATTCCCTTGCTGCTGTTATCAGTGAGCAGTGAACAGTAAACAGTAATCGGCAGTTTTCACCTAACACTGTCCACTTAAAACTGCAATCTGATAACTGATAACTGAAAACCCCAAAACCCAACACTCTAATTTATTGATTTAATAAAACCGACCACTGCTGCAGGAGATAAAAACTATGTGTATTCTCGGTTTTGATCCGGGTAAGGACAAATGTGGGATCGCAGTCAGGTCATCGACAGGGAAAATTTATACCCATGAGGTGATAGCATCGTCACAAGCGATCGAGCGTTTAGCCAGTCTCTGTCAACAATATCCGATCGAATTATTGGTGATGGGGAATCAAACCACCTCAAAAAGTTGGCGCGAAAAAATTGCCGCTCGTGTCACCATCCCGATTACTCTAGTGGATGAACGCAATAGTACCCTAGAAGCGCGCGATCGCTATTGGCTTATGTTTCCCCCCAAAGGATTACAGAAACTCATCCCCCAAGGTATGCGTCTTCCCGATCGCCCCATTGATGATATAGTAGCGATTCTACTGATCGAACGTCATTTACAGTCCAAATAATGTCAAACTACAAAATAGACACAGCAGGGTGAATTGACGATGCTCCTAAGTAAAGGTTTTGAAGTGGAAATGTACACCGGAACAGCAGCCGGAGAAATTATCGGTTTATCCGATCGCATTGTCAAGGATTTAGATGGTTTTGTCCGGGAACCGGATAGTCGTAACGTAGAATATACCACGGCTCCCATGACTAACTATGACCGTCTTTTATGCGCTACTTTAAAACCTCGTCTAGCTCTACGGCAATATTTGCGTCGTTTAGGCGATTATACCCTCATCCCTGGCAGTACCCTCTCCCTGGGTGATAGTCAATATTTTTATCGCAGTGACCCCCACAATCCCTATCATGACTATATCGAACAGACCTACGGCACTAATGTGGTCACGGCCAGTATTCATATTAACGTCGGTATTAGCGATTATGAGGATTTAATGCGTGCCTGTCGCTTAATTCGCCTAGAAGCTCCTTTATACTTGGCTTTAAGCGCTTCCTCTCCTTTTCTCGATGGTAAAATCACCGGTTCCCATTCCCGTCGTTGGCAAGTTTTTCCCCAAACTCCCGCTGATGTTCCCCTCTTTGAAAGTCATAAACATTTTGTCACCTGGACCGAGGAACAATTAAAACTCGGTACGATGCAGAATGTTCGTCATCTCTGGGTGTCGGTACGTCCTAACGGTAGCAATCGTCCCTATAATCTCAATCGTCTAGAATTGCGAATTTGTGACCTGATTGCTGATCCTATTAGTTTATTAGCAGTTATGGCTTTTTTAGAGGCCCGTTTAACTCAACTTTTACAAGCTCCCCAATTAGACCCCTTAATTTTAAGTCAATTACCCAGCAGCAATCGCAGCGAGGATTTATTAACTTTAACCCAAGAAAACGAACAGGCTGCCGCGCGTTTTAGTCTTGATGCCACCCTGAGACATTGGTACGATGGCCGGGAAATCTTAGCTAGGGATTGGATTAAAGACCTCTATGTTCAAGTTTATCCGATCGCTAAAGAAAAGGGTTTTAGTTGTTTCCTCTCCCCCCTACAAAAAATCCTCCGCGAAGGTAACACTGCACAACAATGGTTAAAACAATACGACCAAGGGATGGATGTTAAAAGTATTATCAAACAGGCGATTATTACCCTAGAAAAACAGGAACGAGACTTAGAACATAAATTATGTCAGCATATTCTAGTCGCTTAAATAATTATTTTAAGGCCATGGTAATTAAACCCTGTTGACCGAGAAGAATTTCCCGCAGCAGCGTACAAATTCCCACCCAAATAATCGGAGAAATATCAACTCCTCCCAAGGGGGGGATGAGTCGACGCACGGGTATTAAAAAAGGTTCTGTGGGCCAGGCAATAATATTAAAGGGAAAGCTATTTAAATCTACCTGTGGATTCCAAGTCAGCACGATCCGTAAGATAAACAAAAGGGTCATCAACCCTAAGATAATTCCCAATGTCCAACTTAATGCGATCGCTGTGTCCATAGTCTCTAATCCCGTCTTTTTTACCGATTATTTTCCCTACAATATAACAGTTTTTGTCTCATAATCACTCCAGCACCCTGCCAGTTATTCTTGTCAACCTCCCGGGTAAAAATGCCGCCAGAAAAAGTTCCCATAGGGCTTGACAAACCAGCCAGACTTGACTTATACTTTTCTTATAATGGGAATCCGTGTCGTCCTGGAGACCCTCTCTTTTCAGGCCAGATGCAGAAGTAACTTAAAGATGACAGAATTTCGCATCGAGAAAGACAGCATGGGAGAAATTCCCGTACCTGCCGATAAACTTTGGGGAGCGCAGACCCAAAGATCCCTACAATACTTTAGTATCGGTGATAATCTCATGCCCCGGGAGATGATCCGGTCCTATGCCATTCTCAAAAAAGCCTGTGCAATTGTCAATCAGCAAAAAAATCGTCTCAGTCAGGAGAGAAAAAACCTTATCTGTCAAGTCTGCGATGAAATTTTAGCCGGACAACACGCAGATAACTTTCCCCTCTATGTTTGGATGACGGGAAGTGGCACTCAATTTAACATGAACATCAACGAAGTCATCTCCAATCGTTGCAGTCAACTGACGGGGAATCCTCTGGGTAGCAAAACTCCCGTCGATCCCAACGATCATGTTAATATGTCCCAATCGACTAATGATTCCTTTCCCTCGGCCATGTATATTGCCGTTGCCTTGGCAGTCAAGGAAAAATTAATTCCCAGTCTGCAACTATTACGGAATAGTCTCGATGAAAAGGCGCAATTATGGGCAAATATAGTTAAAATTGGTCGCACTCACCTACAGGATGCCACCCCTTTAACCCTCGGACAAGAGTTCTCCGGTTATGTGGGTTTATTGGATGATGGCAGCGATTGGCTAGAAAAATGTCTAGAAAAAGTCTATCGTTTATCCTTGGGAGGAACAGCAGTGGGTACGGGAATTAATGCTCCCCCGGATTTTGATCGAGATGTGGCTGCCGAAATCGCTAATCTGACCAAATTACCCTTTATTACCGCTCCTAATAAGTTTACCGTGCAAGGTTCCCACGATGCTCTGGTTTTCTTGAGCGGGGGACTGAAAACTATCGCTAGTTCCCTCTATAAAATTGCTAATGATATCCGTTTACTTAGCTGTGGTCCCCGTTGTGGAATCGGAGAATTACAGCTGCCGGAAAATGAACCGGGTTCTTCAATTATGCCGGGGAAAGTTAATCCCACCCAATGCGAAGCTTTATCGATGATAGCAGTGCAGGTGATGGCTAATGATTTAGCGGTGACGATGGGAGGCGCTGGGGGACATCTGGAGATGAATGTCTATAAACCGCTGTTGATTCATAATCTCATGCAGTCTATCCGTTTGCTCACTGATGGTTGCGCTAATTTCTGTCAGTTTTTGGTTAAGGGGATGACTGCTAATCAAAAACAAATTGAGACTTTTTTAAATCAATCCTTGATGCTGGTGACTGCTTTAAGTCCCGTGATTGGCTACCAAAAGGCTGCCTACGTCGCTCATTATGCTCTAGAAAAGGACTTAACCCTGAAAGTGGCAGCCTTGCAACTAGGATACATCGAGGCAGCGGATTTTGATCGCATTGTTGACCCCGCTAAGATGGTTAATCCCTACGTTGCCGATGGTTAATTCTCTCAAGGGATAACTGCCGCAAAAATCAGAGGTCGCAGGCAGGCACGGATTCCCATTATACATACAAGTATATGGCAAGCGGCGGGATTTGTCAAGCCCCGCCGGGAAAAATTTCTCCTAAACTTGGGTGATGATAACAAAGAAAACAAACAGAAAAATCATAAATGCCCCTGCCATGCGGAAGAATGGTTTAGGAAGATTAATAATTTTCTCCAGTTTCAGGAAACCCACCAGAAAATAAGCGACGATTGCCAGGAGAATCGGGATAACTAAGCGCAAGATTGTGCCAAGGGGACCAGAGAAAAACTCACCGATTTTATAGCGGGGTGTATTTTCTTCTGCGTGAGGAGGAATAGTTACACTTGTCCAAGTTTCTCCCCCATCGGTGGAACGAAAAACTGTAGTTTTAGCACCACCAAAACCGAATAAAGTTTTATCTTGAGCGTAATTAGGAGAAAATCGGACGGAGATACCAGAGGAAGGGATACTATGAATTTTCACTAGGGGGATTTTAGGATCACCAATTAGCTTAAAAGTTTCCCCGCCATCGGTAGATTTAAACAAACCATCTCCCTGTAAACTAACCATTACCGTGCGATCATTAGCATAATCAGGAGAGATAGCAATGGTTTCTACTGATGCTTGCGGATTAAACCCCGGTTTCTCTAATTTTGTCCAACTTTTAGCCCCATCTTTGCTGACAAACAAACCAGAAATTGTCCCAGCAAAAATAGTCCCATCCTTGGGATAATTGGGAGACATTGCCAACTGCACATTAGGGGTTTTTGATAGGGGGTTTCCTTGAGTGACATTGTTCCAAGTTAGTCCACCATCAACACTTTGATAAATACCCTCTTTTCCCGTGACAAACAAAGTTTTATCCTTAGCAAAATCAGGGGAAGCTACCATAGCAGGGGCATAATTACCGAAAATTCTGCCCACTTCACTGATATTTTTAACCGTATTTCCTCCATCGGTAGAACGAAATATTCTCCCCTGCTGATTGGTGAGAAAAAGAGTTTTATCCTTGGCAAAATCTGGAGACGTAACTATCCTCGGACCGCGGACTCCTTCATCGATTTCGATAATTTTCCATAAATCACCACTGTTATCGGATTTGGCAAATTTATTGCGTAAAAAGCCAGCAAAAATAGTTCTATCTTCTCCATAGTTAGGAGAAAAGGCAATGTCAAAGAAACGCCGGGGATCTTGTCCTGATTCTTCGGGATCTTGACCAAGTCGATAAACCTCTAAACCGCGATTAATTGGTGTCCAAGTTTCCCCTTGATCGCGACTGATGAAGATATTGCCTACATAATTAGCCATGACGACAGTACCATCCTGAGCATAATTAGGAGAAACCGCCATGGCGATAACTGTTCCCCGGGCTAAAGTTTCTATTTCCTGCCATTGTTTGCCCCTATCCGTGGTTTTAAATAAGCCATTAAATCCCCCTAAAAACATCGTATCTTGAACTATTTTTAAATCCATAAAGTGGGGAACTTTATAATCATCAGCCTGTTTGTCTTTGGTTAAACCCTCGCTCATTTTTGTCCAACTTTTGCCCCCATCCTGAGAAACATACATTCCGTCATACCAAGTAATGGCATAAAGGGTCGAGTTTTGGGCATAGTCGGGAGAAATAACGATGTCTTCGATGATTTTATCCTTAATTCCTTCGTTAACAGCTTGGAAGGTTTTACCATCATCAACGGTTTTAAAAATACCTGCTTCTTTTGTACCGACAAAAAAGGTTTTATCCCTGTCTAGATTAGGAGAAAAAGCAATTGTATCTACTGCCCCCACATTAGCGGGTAAGGGGAGATTCTGCCAAGTTTTCCCCCCATCGGAGGAAGTGTATAATTTACCCTGTTCATCCCCGAAAAAAATGCGATTAGGATTGTTGGGAGTAATAGCGAGAAAGGTTATCAGTGCCTTGGTGGGGAAAATATTTGACCAATTTTTACCGCCATCTTCGGTTAAATAAACCCCTTTTTCTAATCCCACTGCCGCTGCTATATTGGCATCGGAAGGGGCAATTTGTACGAAGTTAATAAAGTTAGTTTCTAAACCCTGATTAACTTTCTGCCAAGATTCCCCCGCATCTTCACTTTTATAAATACCATTGGATCTTGAAGCTAGATAGAGAATATTTTTATTGAGGGGAGATAGGGATAAGGAACTTAATTCCCCCGTATAATCTAAACCTTGAATTAATCTTGTCCAGTTGCTACCTCCGTCGCTAGATTTATAAAAGTTATTTCGCACCAAGATATATACTGTATTATCTGTCTGGAAATCAGGAGAAACTTCCACTTGACTAATCACATCATGGGGACGATGGGCAAAAGCGGGATTACCCCAAAGACAAAAAACTGTAGCGATTATCAATAAAATGAGATTAAACTTATGGGCGAATCTCAGCAAACTTTGGCGATTAATCATACTTAAACTGCTAATATCGAGGATAAAAATTGACCTAATCTAGCAAAGGGCGATCAAAATTTAAGCAAGGGTTCTGTAAGAGTATAGACGAAAATGGCGATTATAACCATTACTAAAATCAGGCTTATTTGCTATCAGCATAGATTAGAGCCAATCTCTACACTTTGATTATTGTAGAGACTCATTGCCTTTTGTAACCCTTGTTTGAGACCAAGTTCGATCGCTTTTCTGGACAAGTCTAACACTTTCAAGATTACTTCGTTTTCTTGGGGGGTGAATCGGCCTAAAACGTGGGAAATAGTCGCTTTTTCGGTTGATTTACCGATTCCTATGCGTAAACGAGCGAAGTTTTCCGTGCCAACGTGGGCAATCATCGATTTAATACCGTTGTGTCCGCCCGCCGATCCCGATAGACGGATTCTCAACCGGCCTAGGGGCAGATCCATATCATCGTAAATGACTAAAATCGACTCTGGAGCTAGTTTATACCAGTCCAGCACCGCTCGCACCGA
This sequence comes from Microcystis sp. M44BS1, assembly GCF_020244875.1. Classification (NCBI taxonomy): domain Bacteria; kingdom Bacillati; phylum Cyanobacteriota; class Cyanophyceae; order Chroococcales; family Microcystaceae; genus Microcystis; species Microcystis sp. M44BS1. Next base: position 13,418 of record NZ_JADBVM010000279.1, on the reverse strand, counting down.
TTGCCCGGAGCGATTCATATAGGTTTGGGGTTTCAAAAGACGAATTTTGCCCGGGAGAGGACCGTCACCCTCGGCGATAAAACCTTGAAATCGCTTGTTTTCCTGCCAAGATAACCCCCAATCCCGCGCTAATGAGTCCACAGCTTCAAAACCGATATTATGACGGGTGCGATCATATTTGGGTTCGGGATTACCCAAACCGATAATTAGCTGAGGAATAATTAAATTAGGGGTTTTATCGGAATTCATAGGGGAAAATCGGGTTTTTAACCAGGACCCGATTCTTATTATCACCGAATTAGCACTCCGAGCGCTGGAACAAAGTTTCTAGATAAACCTTGGCACAGCTATTTTGCTCCTCAAAATTCATCCTTTCGGGGGATTGACAATTAAGCAGAAAAAATGAGAGAGCCGCCGTAAACACACCATCTTGATCCCAACCAGGGTGAGTTTCTAGGTATTTTTGTAGGGATTGGTGGAGGATTTCGGGGATTTCTGCCAAGATACTGACTGATGTATTCATATCGTTTACCTCTGATCGGAAGTGGGGAAATCCCTGACTGGTGCAGTGGACAGTAAGGACTATTGTGAGCCAAGTTGGAGGGACTTGCAATATTACCAGATGTAAAGGAATGCTTTAGAAAAACTTAATATTTACGAGGGAATAAGGGTTAGAGCTAGATTTTATTTACTTAACTTAACAGTAACTCAGTATCTATCGATGGGGATTTTGACAATCAAGATTAATTTTTTCTGGAAGCAAGTGCCGATTATATCGCTGTTGCCTGTGGAAAAGTCTGGGTAAACTGTGGAAAACTGGGGAGTGAGTGGGGAAAGACTGGGGAATGTATGGGGGAAAACATCGGGGAAAAATAAGATTTGCAAATTTTAATCCGTAGTGATGCTCAAGACTACTTAGGCACTCTTGCCAGAGTACCTTTTCTAGCTGAATGCTGGCTGCTATGCTTTTACCACCAATACGGAACAGGTAGCTTCTGCCACCACGAGACTACTAACAGAATCTTCGATCACCCGTTGAACTCCCGTTAATCCCCGGCTGCCGATCACGATCAGATCAGCTTGATAGATATTCGCTAAACGAATAATTTCCTCCGCTGGATCACCAAAGATGACCTCGATTTCACTAGGGGTAGCAATCTGGGATTGATAGCAGCGTAATTGATCTTCAATGATCTCACGGGAGGGATGAGGGCGATCCACTGCCGATTCATCTCCCTTCTTACCAAGAATATGGGTGATGATGATGTAAGAATTTGCCGTTAGAGAAAGGGAATTCAAAGCATGGAGGACTCGATGGGATGATTCCCCACAATCCAAGGCAACAACGATATTTTTAAACATTTTGACTAAATCCTGCCACTAAATAAATTTTCAATTAAGATTCCGGAGCAAAAAATCTATAGACAATTTTATAGGTTATTGCGATCGGTTAAGATTTCGTAACCTGTGGCGGTTACTAGGACAGTATGCTCAAATTGAGCGGAGAGAGCATTATCCATCGTCACCACCGTCCAACGATCGCGCAAAGTTCTGGTATGTTTAGATCCCCCATTGACAATTGGTTCAATTGCCAGAGTCATCCCGGCGCGGAGTTTGACATTGGGTAACTCATTAGTGCGAAAATTAAATACCGAGGGTTCTTCGTGGAGATTTCTGCCGACTCCATGACCGGTAAAATCTTCTACAACCTGGAAACCGTTAGCTTGAACGTGATCTTCGATCGCTCCTGCAATATCGAGCAGATAATTGCCAGCTTTTACCTGATTTATGCCTTTATATAAAGCTTCTTCCGCCACGCGGATTAATTTTTCGGCTTTGGGAGAGACGGAACCGATAGCGATCGTGATACAGGAATCCCCATGATAACCTTGGTAGTAGGCCCCCGTATCTACCTTTAACACAGAACCGGCTTTGAGGCGTTTTTTCGGGCTAGGGATACCGTGAACGACTTCGTTATCGACGGAGGCACAAATCGAGGCAGGAAAGCCATAATAACCTTTAAAACTGGGAGTAGCACCCATTGCGCGGATACGTTTTTCCGCATAGACATCCAGATCCGCCGTCGTCATTCCGGGTTGAGCGATCTCGGCAATTTCTTTGAGGACTGTGGCGGCAATTTTACCCGCTTGTCGCATAATAACGATTTCTGCGGCGGATTTGGTCTCGATTCCCCGGCGGCTTTTCTGTACTCGCGGTGAACCTACTTGCTCTGGAGTTTTAGTTTCGGGAAAAAGCAGCTTGGTTAGGATGTTCATGGAAAGTTGGCTGTCGAGTCTTTACTTAACTTAGCATTTTCCCGGCGATCGATGACTGCTCTGGGGAAATCAAGGAGCATCTAGAAAAGCTATAGTAGGGAAAAGGCTATTGTTCCAGCGAGGTGACAATTTATGGCAGTCAAAAAAGAGTTTTCCAGTTTTCAGGAACTGTTGCAAACCACTAATCTCCCCGTGTTAGTGGATTTCTATGCCACTTGGTGCGGTCCTTGTCAAATGATGGCTCCGATTCTAGAACAAACGGGAATGTATTTCAAAAATCGCCTACAAATTGTCAAAATTGATACAGACAAATATCCCAATTTAGCCACTAAGTACGGTATTCAAGCCTTACCGACTTTAGTAGTCTTTAAAAATGGTCAACCGATCGATCGAATCGAGGGAGTGATGCAGGTTAACCAACTGGTTCAACATTTACAAACTCTGTTGTAAGATAATTTTGAACCAGAACTAGGAGTTAGTGTCATGGCAAAGGCGATTTGGAATGGTGCAGTGGTAGCGGAAAGCGATAACTGCGAAATTGTCGAGGGAAACTACTATTTTCCCCCCGATACCATCAAAGCTGAATATTTTCAACCCAGTAACACCCATACCATTTGTTCTTGGAAAGGAGAGGCTAGTTATTATACTCTCAGGATAGATGGACAGGACAATAAAGATGCCGCTTGGTATTATCCCGATCCTAAACCAAAAGCCCAAAATATTAAAGGATATATCGCTTTTTGGCGAGGTGTGCAGGTTGAGAAATGATCGCCATCTACCCCGGCAGCTTCGATCCAGTTACACTCGGTCATTTAGATATTATCGAACGCAGTGTGCCACTATTCGAGCGAGTAATCGTGGCAGTTCTCTGCAATCCCCATAAAAACCCCCTGTTTACCGTCGAAAAACGCATAGAACAGATCAGTTACTGTACAAAACACCTGAAAAACGTTGAGATAGACAGTTTTTCAGGATTGACGGTTGAATATGCCAGATTAAAAGGTGCTAAGGTGCTGTTGCGGGGGTTGCGGGTTCTCTCAGACTTTGAAAAAGAACTGCAAATGGCACACACCAATAAAACTCTCTGGGAAGGAATCGAAACGGTTTTTTTAGCCACCACTAAAGAATATAGTTTTTTAAGCAGTAGCGTGGTTAAAGAAATCGCTCAATTCGGTGGCTCTGTCACCCATCTAGTCCCAGAAAACGTTTCTAGGGATATTTACTCATACTATAGCTAACATACTAAAATACAGTAATGAGGACGATCTGAACCTATGGCGCGCCGAGAACCTAATGATCCCAGAAAAGCAGTACCTAACACTTCTAATAGTGGGGTTCCCAGTCCACCCGTCGATTTCGATATCTATCAGGATCTGGCGCGTCTGCAAGAGATGATTTTTGATAGTTTCCACATCCCCCTCACCCGTTGGACAATGATCGATGAGGGACAGATTTCCGAACAGATCGATCTCATCTATGAAACCGTGCCACCAGCAGTACAGAAAGCTTTAGCAATTTTGCAGGAAGAACAGGAAATTATCACAAAAGCGGAGGAATACGCTCAACAAGTCCTTCGTTCCGCTCAACAAAGAGCCGCCCAAATTCTCGATGAGTCCGGTATTATTCAACAAGCAGAACGGCAAGCGGCCCAAATTCGTCAACGGGTTCAGCAGGAATGCGAATCCTTGCAACAACAAACCCTCGATGAAATCGAACAGATGCGTCACAGCACCTTGCAGGAAGTGCAACAGTTACGACAAAAAACCCAAGCTGAATGTCATGAAATTCAAAAAGGCGCTGACGACTATGCCGAAGCGGTTTTAGAACATCTCGATCGAGAATTAGGGGAAATGTTACAAGTTATTCGCAACGGTCGTCAACAGGTAAGATCGAAACCAACCTCGTCAAAAAATCTACCCGGAGAACGTCCTTAATCAGTTATCAGTGATCAGTTATCAGTTATCAGTTATCAGATGTAAGTTTTAAGTTAATTAGTTAGTTATCTTTATCTTTATCCCTGATTACTGTTTACTATTTACCGATCGCTGAAAAGAACCAAACCTCCGATTCCTCACCGATAACTGATAACGGAATTTCATGAATAACTCCTCCTCGAATTCCCATCTATTCGGACGCTTTCTCAGCGGGTTATTCAGCTGGAAAATTTGGTTATTTGTCCAGATATTTCAAGGCAGTAAAAGCTTTTATCGATTCCTGTATCATTATTTATATCGTCGTCCAAAAATCGATCGCATTCTCGGTAGCGATGTCATCTATATTCCTGAGAAAAAACTTTATAGCATTCCCCTCGATGTGCTGAAAATGGAGCGGCAAATGGTTAATAGTGATCGCCAGCAGTTGACTTCTATTACTACTTGGAAAGTTAAAACGATTCATCCCACCATCACCGAAACCGAGATACAATTCCACGATATTACCGTCGATTTACAACAGGTACACTTGATTAAATCAGATCTTAATAACTACGATTATACTAACACTCGCCGCTTGGCTCCTCTGGTGAAAACCTTGCTTTTTGAAATTAACCCGAAAATTGCTAGTTTAGTAGAAAAGAAAAATCAATTACATAGACTGCGAAATCTGGCCGCATCTTCCGAAATTTTTCATTCACAAACCCCATTGTACGATCGAGCAATTAATCAAGTCCAGCTAATTATTGAGCAAGCGGAAGCTTTGAGACAAGAATGTTTAAAATTTATCCGAGAAACCCTGATCGAACGGGAATTAGTGCAATCCGATATCGATAGCAATCTCGTTGATTGGCCCCTCGATTTTGCCAGTCAATATCAACTAATTCAAGAAAAATATCAACTCTGGAAAGAAGAAGTACAAGCTTATTTTCAATTAAAAGATTCTTCCCTACCTAAAAATTAACTATGACCGTCAGTAATCAGTAATCAGTAATCAGTAATCAGTTATCAGTTATCAGTTATCAGTTATCAGTTATCAGTAATCAGTTATCAGTAATCAGTTATCAGTTATCAGTTATCAGTTATCAGTTATCAGTTACAGGATTTATTAAACCTCTTGCATAATTAATTTGTGAAGGTTCAAAAACGGCAAAAGTAAGGATTAAATTGCATAAAATATGTAAATAGACCATTTAATTGATTATTATTCATTCTTAATTCTACTGACTACTGACTACTGACTCCTAACAACAATTTTTGATTTTTACAAGAGGTCTATTATTATGTCTAATTTAACGGCAATTCGTGAACATATTTTTGCTTGGGGAAAACGCACCTATATCATGGGTGTTTTAAACGTTACTCCCGATAGTTTTAGTGATGGGGGAGAATTTGACAATGTTGAAAATGCCCTGCTACAAGCGATGAAAATGATCGAGGCTGGGGCTGATATAATCGATATCGGTGGTCAATCCAGCCGTCCGGGAGCGCAAGAAATTAGCCTAGAAGCAGAATTATCGCGAGTTATCCCCGTAATCACCGCTATTCGACAACAAAGTTCTATTCCTATCTCTCTCGATACCACTAGGGCGATTGTAGCAGCCCAAGGTATCGCCGCCGGGGCCGATTTGATCAATGATATTTCTGGGGGAACCTTCGATCGCCTATTATTGCCGACGCTGGCTAAATTGGCCGTTCCCGTCATCCTCATGCACCTGCGGGGCAATCCGCAAACCATGCAATCCCTAACACATTATGATGATTTAGTCAAGGAAATTAAAGAATTTTTACAGGATCGCGTTAAGGAAGCTTTACAGTGGGGTATTGCTAGGGAAAATATTATCATCGATCCGGGGATTGGTTTCGCCAAAACTGGGAGACAAAATCTTGAGTTATTGCGAGAATTAAAGCAATTTCGGGATTTAGATTTACCTATTTTGATTGGATTGTCGAGAAAACGCTTTATTGGCGAGATTACAGGCAAAGATGACCCAAAAGAACGAGTTTTCGGAACGGCGGCGGCCTGTGCTTTAGCGATCGCTAAGGGGGCCGATATCCTGCGCGTCCATGATGTGGATGCGATCGTAGATGTGAGGAAAGTGGTGGACGCAATCGAGCGAAGTTGAAAATTTTTGCTAGTCTTAGAATCATCCACAGTTCGATCGAAATTAGCGATGAATAGCCAACTAACCAGCGATCATTGTATGTTACCCGTGATTCGATCTCCCCGGGATTATCAAGTTTTTCGCATTAGCGCTGGGGATACGAATCGTTTAGCGATCGTCTTCGATTCTACCGTAGCGGGGGATTCCTTGACCGTCTGTGTGGAAATTTTCGATCCCCACGGTCGCACCCCTACCCATCGTCATCATTTTGCCGTAGAAATGTTTTTTATCCTCAAAGGGGAGGGAATGGCTATCTGTGATGGTAAACCGATTCCCCTGGGGCCGGGGGATAGTTTATTAGTCCGTCCCACGGGTATTCACGAGATTAGAAATGTGGGGGACGGAAGACTTTATGCACTATGTTTTATGGTTCCCAATGAGGATTTTTCGGAATTAATTCGCAATGGTATCCCAGAGGAGTTAGACGCAGAAGATTTAGAGGTGTTGATGGGAACTATTAAAGGATAATCAAGCAATATCATCCCTTAAATTTTGGGCTTTTTTTTCAGGAAAAGAGCGATAAAAAAGGTAAAGGTTCCTCCCAGAAGTCCGAAGATTAGCCAATTTAATCTTGGATAGCCTTTATTGATAGCGATGATTGTAGCAATGGCACCGATGAGACAATGCCAGAAAAAAAGCAACAAGAATAAATCCAAGCTCGGGGAAAGATCACCAATTAGTTTCATATTTTATCAGTAGAGCGATCGAGTTAATTGTTTAGATAGCAAATCTCTAGAATCTTGCCAATCACCGAATCCTTGATGCGATTTTATGTTTATTCACATCTATAAGTATTTGTCTTATTTTTTTGTCCAAGGCCATTTTGTTCCCATCTCGGTTAAAGCTGAAAAAACTAGATAGAGAATGAGAAGGGTAACACCAAAGAGAAAAGTCAATAAGTCGTTATTCATCGATTTATCACTGATAGGTTAAAGGTCACTGATTCGTTACTATCCATTTGTCCACTACTTAGCAATTACTGTTTTTCTAGACTGTTGAAACAGGATTGATTATTGTTGCTGTTGTGCCAAATAGTTAAGCACTGTGTCTAGAGTTAAGTCTAAGCGTTCTGAGATTTGTTGTGGGGTTAAACCGAGGTCTTGCAGTAGAGGAATTGTTTTCAATTTTTGCAAGTTTATTCCCTGTTCAATTCCCTGTTCAATTCCCTGTTCAATTCCCCGTTCAATTCCATCTCCAAAAGCTTCTTGATAGAAACGAGTTTGTTTGAGGTCTTGTAGTTCTAACATAGCTTCAATTTCCTCTCGACTTTTTTGTGGTAACTTATAAATGATTATGGTTTCGATTAAATCAATGACATTTCTCTGCACTAAGCGATCGCTCACTTCTCTTTGAGCCTGTTTAATTAAAATCTTAGCAGAATTAACAGCTTGACTCTCACTTTCCGTAACCAATTTGATCAGAGCGATCGCTAAGGAAGGAGTCTCGTCATTTGGCAATTCATCCAGATAGATTCTTTTAACCCTTGCTAGGGATAAAAAGTCGGCAAATTGCTGGGGATGTTCTCGCTCAATTTCTCGACTAGGATAAATAACAACTATCTGCCAGGGTGACAAAGGTTTATACTGTCTAAGATACAGGAAAAGTTCCGAAAATAATCGATAATATAGGTCTTCATCCTTTTGAAACTGCACTTCTACCAGATAAAAGGGTGAATTTTCTAGATGATCGAGCGGCAAAAATAAACCATCTAATCGAAAAGCTAGTTGTTTGACTTCTTGGGAAGTAAATCGATAATTGCTAACCCTAGCATCGGGTCGCTCAATTAATTCAAAGAACGAATCGGGAAAATCGAGAAACATTCGATAGAATATGCTGTCAGTTTTCATGCTGTCACAAAATTACCTGTAATTTCAGCTTAATCTGCCTATGATCATCCCATCATTTCTGCAACCCGGTGCTAAAGTTTCTCTGGTGGCCACCAGTGGCGCGGTCAAGGAATTAGCCGCCCTCGAAAAAGGCGTAGAAATCTGGCGATCGAGGGGTTATCAAGTGGAATTTAGCGAGAATTGGGCTAATCGTCTCGGTTATCTCGCCGGTAGCGACGAGCAACGTCGTCAAGCTTTAGCCCAAACATGGCAAGATGCCGATTGTCAAGCAATTCTCTGTGCTAGGGGGGGTTACGGTAGCGCTCGCCTCTTAGAAAATTGGACATGGGCAAAAACTAACCCGAAATGGTTAATCGGTTTTTCCGACGTGACGGGGATTTTATGGAGTTTAGCGAAACAGGGCATTTGTAGCGTTCACGGGCCAGTTTTAACCACCTTAGCCCAAGAAAGTCCCCAATCAATTGATCGCCTCTTTTCTCTTCTGGAAGGTCGTCCTTTAGCCCCTCTTGTCGGTCAAGGTTGGGGTGGGGGCAAAGTGCGGGGACGCTTATTACCAGCTAATTTAACCGTAGCCACCCACCTCCTCGGAACCTCGGTTCAACCCACCCTAGAGGGGGTAATTTTAGCCCTAGAGGACGTAACCGAGGCCCCCTACCGGATCGATCGAATGTTAACTCAGTGGCGAATGCTGGGCATTTTCTCGCAAATTAAAGCCATTGCCCTCGGTCGTTTTAGCCGTTGTCTGGCAGCTCCTGGTAGTGATAGTCAAACCGTAGAGGAAGTCTTAAAAGAGCGTTTGGGCGATTTAGGCATTGCGGTTATTGCTGAGTTACCTTTCGGTCATGATGGCGATAATGCCGCTTTACCAGTGGGAACAATGGTAGAACTGGACGGGGATCGGGGAATCTTAGAATTTTTCTATCCCTAATGAGCCACTTTTTTGATACTATCTTAGAGAAGTGTTAACAAATGTAACAAAAAATTAATTATAGATGAAAGTATTAGTTGTCGGTGCGACGGGAACCCTAGGGCGACAGATCGTGCGTCATGCCATCGATCAGGGACATCAAGTGCGTTGTTTAGTACGCAGTCAGAGAAAAGCGGCTTTTTTGAAGGAATGGGGCGCGGAATTAGTCGGGGGAACCCTACGGGATAAAAGTACGATTATTGCTGCTTTAGAGGGAATGGACGCGGTGATCGATGCCGCTACTGCCCGGGCGACGGACTCAGCCAGCATTAAACAGGTGGATTGGGATGGTAAAGTTAATCTGATTCAAGCGGCCAAAACCGCCGGAGTAGATCGCTTTATTTTCTTTTCGATCCTCAATGCCGAAAAATATCCCAACGTGCCTTTGATGGAGATAAAACGCTGCACCGAGAAATTTCTAGCAGAATCGGGTTTAAAATATACAATTCTCCGTCCCTGTGGCTTTATGCAGGGTTTAATCGGTCAATACGCCATCCCGATGTTAGATAATCAAACCGTCTGGATCACGGGAGAAAGTACAGCGATCGCCTACATGGACACGCAAGATATCGCTAAATTCGCCGTTCGCGCCCTAGAAGTCCCCGAAACCGTCGGTCAATCCTATCCCGTGGTGGGCAGCAAAGCTTGGAAAGCTGAAGAAATTATCGAAGTTTGCGAACGCCTATCGGGTAAAGAGGGGAAAATTTGGCGTTTACCCATGGGATTACTGCGTTTTATGCGAGGAATAAGCCGTTGTTTCCAATGGACTTATAATATATCTGACCGACTAGCTTTTGCGGAAGTTCTCGCTAGTGGTCAAGCTCTTGATGCCCCAATGGCAGAAGTTTATCAAGTATTTGGCCTTGATCCGAGTCAAACAACTACTTTAGAATCCTATTTACAAGAATACTTTAGCCGCATTCTCAAGAAGCTCAAGGAAATCGACTTCGAGAAACAAAAAGCTCAGAAGAAGAAGAAAACCCCTTTCAAAAAGAAAGCGTGAACCAGCAGTAGGAAAATTTGTCAATGCCCAAAATCGGCATTATTTACAACGATATTAAGCCTATCGCTTGTAAAACAGCCCATCAGATACAAGATCAGCTACTTTCCCTAGGTTGGCAGGTGTTTATGGCTACCGGCAGCGGTGGTCTGCTAGGCCATTCTAAACCCTCTCGTCCCGTTTGTTTTACCCCGATCGATCAGTTAGTCCCCCCCCACTTCGAGCAAGATTTAAGTTTTGCGATCGTGTTGGGGGGCGATGGTACAGTCCTATCGGCGGCCCGGCAGTTGGCCACCCTCAATTTGCCCCTGTTAACGGTCAATACGGGACACATGGGCTTTTTGACCGAAATTTACCTAAATCAGCTTGAACCCGCCTTAGAACTGGTTCTAGAGGGGAAATACACCCTCGAAAATCGCTCGATGATCACGGTACGACTGTTTCGCGAAGATACCCTCCTCTGGGAGGCACTTTCTCTCAATGAGGTGGTCGTCCACCGGGAACCCCTCACCAGTATGTGTCATTTTGAGATTCAAATTGGTGAACACGCACCCGTCGATATCGCTGCCGATGGGGTGATTCTCTCCACTCCTACCGGTTCTACTGCCTATGCTCTCAGTGCCGGTGGCCCAGTAATAACTCCCGATGTGCCGGTATTACAATTAGCTCCCATTTGTCCCCATTCTTTAGCTTCCAGGTCCTTGGTATTTTCTGACAAGGAAACTGTAAATATTTTCCCAGCAACTGCTAATCGGATGGTGATGGTAGTGGACGGTAATGGCGGTTCTTATATCTTGCCAGAAGATCGAATTAATGTGCAGAAATCGCCCCACCAAGTCCATTTTATTCGTCTGCAATCGACGGAATTCTTCCGCATCCTCCGGGAAAAATTGGGTTGGGGTTTGCCTCATATTGCTAAACCAACTTCGGTGGAATTACCTTAATCAGTTATCAGTTATCAGTGAGCAGTTATCAGATGTGAGTTTTCAGTTGACTGATTACTGGTTACTGTTTACTGATCGCTGAATTTATGCTCTCTTTTCGTGCCAAAATAGCTTTTTATTTAGAGGATGTCACCACGGCGATCGGACTGACGGTAAATCTGCTTATCTTGGCATTAATTTTACTATCTTTGGGGATTTATGTGGCTCAAACCTATCCCTTATCCGCCACTTGGCAAATGTGGTTACGTCAGCTTGATTGGGTAATTTTAAGCTTATTTTCCCTAGAGTATTTAATTCGGTTTTGGTGTGCGGAATCAAAAATAGGCTTTGTTTTTAATATTTTTTCCATCCTAGATTTATTGTCAATTCTGCCCCTATTTTTTGGATTTTTTGATATTAGGTTTTTTAGAATTTTTCGCTGGTTTAGAATTTTGCGAGTGATTCGTTTTTTTGGTTCCGATCTTTCTATTTTTCAAATTAAAACTTCCGATCAGATAGTATTTATTCGCATATTACTAACTCTATTTTCGATTATTTTTGTTTATGCTGGTTTAATTTATCAGATCGAACACCCAATTAATCCCCAAGTCTATCGGACATTTTTTGATGCTTTTTACTTCGCCGTTGTGACTATGACTACCGTGGGATTTGGGGATGTAACTCCCCTTTCCGATGGGGGCAAAATGGTGACAGTTTTAATGATTTTAACGGGAGTTTTGTTAATTCCCTTGCAGATTAGCGCTCTGACTAAACAACTATTAAAATCTGGCACTCAAATTGATTATCCTTGTCCAGATTGTGGTTTACCCCGTCACGATATAGATGCCAATTTTTGTAAAAACTGTGGGGCAGAACTCTTAAAAAAACCTGATTGAGACTAATTCGGGCGAAATTGAGGATTCAGTATTCAGGAGTCAGTATTCAGGAGTCAGTATTCAGGAGTCAGTATTCAGGAGACAGGTTTTAGGTTTTGGGGTTTTGGGGTTTTAGTTCAATTTCCCCACTTGCCACTTGCCACTTGCCACTTGCCACTTGCCACTTCCTGCTCCCTGCTCCCTGCTCCCAATCCGTCTAAATGTTAAGTTAAGTATCGAAGAGCGGCCGTTTCATCACCCAGTAGTAATATAATCACTGAGTTATCAACTTTGATCCTTGAGTATGACTGCATTCACCACAACCCCCACCCTTGCCAATTTGCCCGCCAGTGACAGCCGTAGCCGCGTCAGTGAATTCATGAAATCCCTACAGGATGAAATTTGTCAGGGATTAGAAGAAGTGGATGGACAAGCAAAATTTATCGAAGATAGTTGGCAACGGCCCGAAGGTGGCGGCGGACGTTCGCGAGTTTTGCGGGAAGGGGCAATTTTTGAACAGGCAGGGGTGAATTTTTCGGAAGTTTGGGGGAAAGAATTACCTCCTAGCATTGCCAAACAACGGCCTGAGGCTGCCGGTCATCAATTTTACGCCACGGGAACCTCGATGGTTTTACATCCTCGCAATCCTTATATTCCCACGGTTCACCTCAATTATCGCTATTTTGAAGCAGGTCCAGTTTGGTGGTTTGGCGGTGGTGCCGATTTAACTCCCTACTATGCTTTTGAAGAAGATGCTAGTCATTTTCACCGCACTTTTAAACAGGTTTGCGACCAACATCATCCCGAATATTATCCCGTTTTTAAACGCTGGTGTGATGAATATTTTTATCTCAATCATCGTCAGGAAGCCAGAGGCATCGGCGGGATTTTCTTTGATTACCAAGACGGTTTAGACCCTCTCTATCGTGGTCCTTTTGCCGAAAGTGATGCCGCTATCTATTCAGAAAAATTATCTCCCCAACAACCCCGCAACTGGGAAGAAATTTTTAGTTTCATTAATGACTGTGGCCGAGCTTTTCTACCCGCTTACGTTCCCATTGTCCAGAAACGGCACTCGACGGAATACGGTGACAGAGAACGTCAGTTTCAACTCTATCGTCGCGGTCGTTATGTAGAATTTAATTTAGTTTATGATCGTGGCACAATTTTTGGGTTGCAAACTAACGGTCGTACCGAGTCGATTTTGATGTCTTTACCTCCTTTAGTCCGTTGGGAATACTGTTATCAACCTGCACCAAACACCCCAGAAGCAAAACTCTATGATGTCTTCCTAAAACCCCAAGATTGGGTTAATTGGCAAGGTTAAATCAGTTATCAGTTATCAGTTATCAGTTATCAGTTATCAGTTATCAGTTATCAGTTATCAGTTATCAGTTATCAGTTATCAGTTATCAGTTATCAGTTATCAGTTAT